>JAGVTM010000341.1 GCA_019136785.1 Chloroflexota bacterium
GCGCTTCTTTGATCGTAACGGCGCCCTCCTTTTTGAGCCGCCTGTGGTGGAAAAAAGGCGCTGGCTGGCTTACGACCAGATACCGGACGACCTGGTAAATGCCACCATTGCCGTGGAAGATGACACCTTCTGGGAAAATCCCGGCTTCGATCCGCCGGCAATTTTGGCAGCCATCGTCAACAATTACCGCCGCCCCGACGAGCGCCCGGTCGGCGCCAGCACGATCACCCAGCAGCTTGTACGCCACATTGCTTTCACCTACGAAGAGCGTATCACCCCCAGCTACCAACGTAAGGCGCTGGAAATCTTTTACGCCTTTATTCTGACGCAGCAGCGCAGCAAGCAGGACATCCTGACGATGTACCTGAATGAAATATATTATGGCAACCTGGCTTATGGCGCGGAAGCTGCGGCGCAAACCTATTTTGGCAAACCTGCGGCTGACCTCAATCTGGCGGAAGCCGCTTTCCTGGCAGGACTACCCCAATCGCCATTGGAATGGGATCCATACACCAATTTTGAAGGGGCTAAAGCGCGCCAGGAGATGATCCTGGAACTAATGGTGGAAGATGGCTCTATTGACCGCCTATCGGCGGAAGTAGAGAAAGCGCAGCCGCTTTCCCTGTCCCCCCTCATTCCGGCGGCGCAGCAAACAGCCACGCATCTGGATACGCCCCACTTTGTGCTCTACGTGCAGCAAGAACTGGAACGGCGGTATGGGCCAGACGCTGTGACACGCAATGGCTGGCAGGTAACGACCAGTCTGGATCTGAACATACAGCGGCTGGCGGAAAGCGCGGCGCGGGAGCACGTGGCGCAGCGGGCGGCGGCGCACGACGTCAGCAACGCGGCGGTGGTGGTGTTAAAGCCAGCCACAGGCGAGATTTTGGGCATGGTGGGCAGTCTGGATTATTTTAATGAAGCCATTGACGGGCAGTTCAATATGGCGCTGCAGCCGCGGCAGCCAGGCAGCAGTTTTAAGCCGATTACTTACGCCGCCGCCATGCAGCAGGGATGGACGACGGGCGACGTGTTATGGGACGTGCCCATCGTGCTGGACCTGGGCAATGGTCAGACAATGCAGCCGCGCAATTATGATGGTCGCTATCACGGGCCCCGGCTGCTGCGGGATGCGCTGGCTAACAGCTACAACATTCCGCCTATTCAACTGGCGCGGGACGTGGGCATCCCGGCCGTCATCAGCACCGCGCGGGTGATGGGCGTGGAGTCTGTGCAGCAGCCGCCTGGATATTATGGGCTGGCGCTGACGCTGGGCGGCGGTGAAGTGCCCCTGCTGGAAATGACGCAGGCATTTGCTACCCTGGCTAATCGGGGCCAGCGTTCGCGACTGGTGAGCGTGCTGCGAATTGTAGACAGCTTTGGCAACGTTATTTACGACCAGCAGTGGGTCCGGACGCCAGCAGCCAACGCCATTGACCCGCGCATTGCTTATATCCTGACAGATATTCTGAGCGACAACCGGGCGCGCACGCCAGCGATGGGGGCGAACAGCGCGCTGCGTTTGCCGTTTGCGGCGGCAGCGAAAACGGGCACAAGCAACGATTACCGGGACAACTGGACGCTAGGATATACGCCAGGGTTGGTAGTTGGCGTCTGGTCGGGGAACACCGACAATCATCCTATGCGGGATTCATCTGGCCTTTTTGGGGCAGCACCAATCTGGAGCCGGATTATGCAAGGGATCTATGCGAATGAGGCAATGTTGGCGCAACTGCTGGTAAGTGGGCAGCCGCCGCCAGCCGAATTTCCCCGCCCTGCCGGGGTGGAAGAGCTGCCTGTCTGCCTGCCTGCCGGCACGGGCGGCAGCGCCTGCGCCGCTTCCCGCTCAGATCTATTCATTGTAGGGGGGCCAACCCATGCGGTGTCTCGTCTGGGATACATCCCTGACGTGAGCAGCCATCCAGGGGCGTGGACCGTATCCGTAGCTGCCTTGCCGGGCGACCAGGCGCAGACAATCTGGCAGGCGCAGCCTGCGTTGATTGATGGAACCAGACCGCCTCTGCCCACGCTTTGCGTTCTGAACGGCGGTCGCGCGGCGGCAGGCGCGGCTGTGCGTCTGATGCTGCCCGTCCCCCCTTTTTATCCCGATGAGGTGCGGGCGCGGCTGTGGGCGCAGGCGTATGGCTATCAGATGGCCCCGACCACAGCCTGTCCGGTGAACGTGGCGCGAGCGAACGCGCCTGCCGGCAGCAGCGGCAACGGCAGCGGGGCGGCTGCCGGGGACGCCAGCGACAACGCCAGTTACGCCATTACGTCTCCCTTGCCAGGGCAGCAAGTCAGCGGTCAGGTAGCCATTATGGGCCACGCCCACTTCAACGCCGCCGACATCCAATATTACAAACTGGAAATTGGCAGCGGCGCCAACCCGACCGCCTGGGTCACATTTGGCACGACCCACAGCCAGGCGGTCAGCAGCGGTGTGCTGGAGCAGCTAAACGCGGACGCGCTGCCGCCGGGCGACTACGTCATTCGTCTGGTTTTGGTCGGACACGATGGCAACTTTCGCAACCCATATCAGGTGCCGATCAAGATTGCGCCTTGATTTACGCCAGTTCGCGTCCTATACCGCCAATTGTTTTGTGACGGGTTATAAATGAGATACTATACTTGCCGGCATTGCTTTCGTGTTTTCACATTCAGCAGTAGGAGAAATCACAGATGAAGAAAACCCCCTTGCTTTTGTTAATCTTTATGTTGGGTTTGGGTGTGACGTTGATGGCAACGGCGCAGCCCGCTCCCGCAGGCGATTTACGACAGGCGACGGATTCTCGCCTCCTGGTCGTGCGCGCCTACTTCAGCGATCCGCAAATGGTCGCGGATCTTTCCACCTGGACTGAACCCTGGGAAGTCAACTACGAACGGGGTTACGTCGTGTTAGGCGTTACCCGCAGCGAGTACGAACACCTGGTGATCACCGGGTTCGACGTGGAACTGGATGCCGAGTTGACGGCGCAGTTCAGCCGGCCCAACGTGCCGCTGCCCGGACAGGGCGAGGACACCATCCCCGGTTACCCGTGCTACCGCACCGTAGAGGGTACGTTCAACACCGCCGCCACGCTGGCAGCCACGTACCCGAACCTGGCGACCTGGATGGACGTCGGCGACAGTTGGGAAAAAGTCACTCCTGGCGGCAACGCTGGTTACGATATGATGGTCTTGAAACTGACGAACAATGCCATTCCCGGTCCCAAGCCCGTCATGTTTATCACATCTGCCATTCATGCCCGCGAATACACCACGGCGGAACTGATGACCCGCTTTGCCGAATACCTGGTGTACAACTACAACGTTGATCCCGATGTGACCTGGGTGCTGGACAATCATGAAGTGCACCTCATGCTGCACACAAACCCTGACGGACGCAAGTACGCCGAGACGGGCCTCTCCTGGCGCAAGAACACCAACAACAACTACTGCGCCAATACCAACTCGCGCGGCGCAGACCTGAACCGCAACTTTGAGTTCTTGTGGGGCTGCTGCGGCGGCTCCAGCGGCAGCGAATGCAGCGAAACCTATCGCGGCGCTTCGCCCGCTTCTGAACCGGAAGTGCAATCAGTGCAAAACTATGCGCGCAGTATCTTCCCTGACCAGCGCGACGATCCCATCAACGATCCGGCGCCGCCGGACGCCACCGGGTTGTACATTGATGTCCACAGCTACAGCGAACTGGTGTTGTGGCCCTGGGGTTTCACGCAAACCCCCACAGGCAACGCCACCGCCCTGCAAACGCTGGGGCGCAAGTTTGCCTACTTCAACGATTACTTCCCGGAGCAGGCTATTGGCCTGTACCCCACCGACGGAACCACCGACGATTTCATATATGGCGATCTGGGCGTAGCCGCTTACACGTTTGAACTGGGCACTTCTTTCTTCCAAAGCTGCTCCACTTTCGAGAACCAGATTCTGCCAGACAACATGGAAGCGCTGAAATATGCGATGAAAGTGCCGCGCACGCCGTATTTGACACCCGCCGGGCCAGAAGCCTTGAACGTGGCTGT
>JAGVTM010000165.1 GCA_019136785.1 Chloroflexota bacterium
ATCCAATTGGTTTCCGTCATAGGGATGAGAACCTATAAATCCTCAGCGGGTGGAGTTTCCAAGCTGGCCACGTCAGCCAGATCCTGCAGGCGACCAGACGCTAATTTGTTACGAATGAAATCTTCTCGCCCCAATACGCTAAACTGCAGCCCTTCAAATGAAGTTGCGTCCCGTCGCTCGTAACAATCCGCAAATGTAATGCCATCTGGTGCGCCAATAATGTCAATCAAGTTAGGCGGGCGCCCAATGCGAATAGGACCGCCATTGACAAATGCAGCTATTTCTGCTGCAGACAGTGTGATGCCAAAAGCAGTCATTGCGGCAGCCAATCTCTGCCCATTGTCAGCAGAACGCTCAATCCAGATATCCAGATCTTTCGTAAAGCGGGGATACCCGTGAAAACCCAGGGCATAGCCCCCCACTATCAAGTAGCGCACGTCGTATTGATTCAAGTATCCTACAAATTCCAACATATCCAGGGTCAGTCGTATATCTGTCATAACGCTTACCGTGGCAATGACTGCCGCTATGCGCTCATCGGGCGGACGCGCACTCCAGTATTTGACTTGGGACGGCGGTTGGCCATGGCTGTACACGGTGGCTACCCGCTTGATACGCGGATTCAGGATATCCAATAATCTTGGATCGCTAATCTGCAACATAGGGTGAATTATAACTTGATGCGCGTGTCTAACCACCAGATGGTGTAGGCTGCCAACAGGGCGACGACGCCGCCAATGAAGTAGCCTTCGAGGATGGTGGCCTGGGTGATGAAGATGGCGATCATGCCGGCAATGCCCGAAAACAGATAGAGAGTCATCACCGCCTCGCGCTGGCTGAGGCCAAGACGCACCAGGCGGTGGCTGGTATGGTCCTTGCCCGCCGTGTTGGGGCTGACGCCGCGGCGCAGCCGCGAAAAAACGACCAGGGCCATATCAAAAATGGGCACGCCAAACAAGAAAACGGGCACCATCCAGGTGACAAAGTTAGAGTTTTCGGGGAAACGAAGCTGGATGCCCAACACCGCCAATAAGAAGCCGAGGAAGAGGGCGCCTGCGTCGCCCATGAAGATTTTGGCGGGTTTGAAGTTAAAACGCAAAAAGCCGAGACAGGCCCCCAGAATGGCTGCCGCCAGCCCGCCCACCAGGTATTGTTCATTGAGCGCGCCCAGCAGCATGATAAAGGCGGCAATGACGGCGCTGATGCCCGCGCTCAGTCCATCCATGTTGTCCAGAAAGTTGATGGCGTTGATGATGCCGGCAATCCACACGAACGTCACCGCGTAATTCAACCATATGGGCAGCGGCAGCTTCACGCGCACATCAAAGTAGATCAGCACCGCCACGGCTGCCGCCTGCGCCAGGAATTTGCTCCAGGCGGGCAGATTCAGGCGGTCGTCCACCAGTCCCACCAGGGCCATCAGGGCCGAACCCAACAAAATGCCCTGCACCTGCGGGGCGCGCACCACCCGCGCTTCGCCAAATACCAGCAGCACGGCTAAGGCGGAACCCAACACAATAGCGATTCCGCCCATGAGAGGCATCGGCGTACTGTGCATCTTGCGCTGCGCGGGCGCATCCACAAAGCCCAGGCTGATCGCTGCCCGCCGCACCCAGGGCGTGCTCAAGCCAGTGACCATGAGGGCGATGAGAAAGACGAAGATGATGGTGTCCACGGCAACAATCAACAGAAAACGGGCAACAGAAAACGGACAACGGAAAACAAAAGAAAGTGGCGGCGTCAGGGGATATCGGCGACGTAGATGTCTATGCGTTCAATGACGTCGCCGGGGGGCTGGTTGGCGGCGAGGGGGTCGCGGCGGGTGATTGCCGGCAGCACTTCTGCGCCTTCTATGAGTTCGCCAAAGATGGTGTAATCGCCGTTTAGAGAAGGCTGTGGGCCAAAGGTGATGAAGAACTGGCTGCCGTTGGTATCGGGGCCGGCATTGGCCATAGCTAACGGGATCGCCGCCCTGAGCCATGAAGTTCTCCAGCACGCGATGGAAGGTAACGCCATCGTAGAAGCCTTGCGTCGCCAGGAAAACGAAGCTGTTGACCGTCAACGGCGCTTCCCGCGCATACAGGCGGAAACGCATCGCGCCCTTCGCCGTCACGATAACGGCCTCGTACACTTTGGCCTGATCAATGATGGTGGCTGGATAGGCGGAATAAGCGTTGTTGCGCTGGATGGGGGTCGTAGTCGCCAGCGGGCGTTCCCCCGTCAGCGGCAGGAAGCTGTCTGGCGATACCTGGGGCGTTTCGGGCGTAGGGGCTGCCGGCAGCGGTTCGCCGGTCAGTTCAGCCAGATACGCCTGCACCTGCGCTTTCTGCTCGTCGGGCGCGCCAGCCAGGGCGTCCTGGGCGTAGCTGATGGCCTGATCCGTGTCGCCCATTTTTTGCGCCAGGGCAGCCATAGCCAGGGTGGTACGCCAGGCTGGGAAACGGTTGTTTTGGCGCACTCGCGCCTGTTCGTAAGCGTCCAGCGCGTCCTCGTTTTGCGCTAGCTGCTCGTACACCTGCGCCAACTGCGTCCAGCGACGGGGGTCGCTGTCCTCCATGGCCAACCCTTCCTGAATGCTGGCAATAGCCTGCTGGTAGTAAGCCGTCTGCTCTTCGCCTTCGCTGTTGCCGGCACAGGCAATCTGAATCTCCGCCTGCTCAAAGTGGGTGGTGGCAAAGTAAGGGTCAATAGTGGCAGACTCGTCGTACAGATTGATGGAGGCGGCGCAGTCCCGATCAAAGACGTATGCCAACCGCGCCCGCTCGTTGCGAATGACGGCGTTTTGCGGGCTTAGCTGCAAGGCGGCTTCGTAGTAGGCTTTGGCGGTTTTTACGTGCGTTTCCCGCTCAGCGGCGGCGGCGGCATCCGCCCAGCGGGTATTCAGGCGGGCCAGGTTGGCGGTGTGATCGGTGTTGAGGGGGTTAATCTGCTGCGCTTCAACGAGGCGTTCGTTAGCCGTGTTCAGTAGTTGTTCGCGGGCGGCGGTGTCGTCGCCTAACAGGGAGGCTTTTTCCAGATAAGCCCGCCCCAGGAACAGGTAGTAAAAGTCCTCTCGTGGCGCCAGTTCGATAGCCCGCTCGTATATGGCAATGGCATTATCCCACCCCTGCGGATCGCCGCTGCGCACCGCCTGTTTTTCCCAGGGATCGCCGCGCTTGTACACGATGTCGGCGTGAATGATGCGCACGTTGGTGTTATAGACGATGGTAAAACCCAGGGGAATGAGGATGAGGAGGGCGATGAGTGCCGGCATTTCCCCCGTCTGCCGCGCCCGGCGCAAATGGGGCCAGGCGATCATCACGCTGGCGGCAAACAGCAAGCCAAAAACGAAGATGTAGAACAAGGTCAGGAAACCAGCCGACTGCTCTGCCTCTAACACTCGCCGCACCACTTCTGGCGTCTGCTCGGTCACCCCCGCCGGGGCAATGATGGAGGAACGCACCTGCCCGGCTTGCAGCAGACCGTAAAGCAAGCCCGTGACCAGGGAGGCGGCGGACAGGAGCAGACCAGGCAGCAGCAGGTTTTGCCAGGCAGCGTCCCAGAGCAGGTAAAGCAGAATGCTGGAAAAGGCGAGAAAAGCCAGGGCGTAACCAGGGGCAGCCGCGCCAAACAGGGCAAAGGAGAGCGCCAGGCCAATGCCGGCAACCACGCCGCCTGCCAGCCGCCCGCGCTGCGGATTCATAAACAGCATGATGGCTGCATACAGGGTGAAGGCGGCCCAAATCAGCAATAAACTGCCGCCCAGCAGGCTGGTGGTATTCACGGGCGCGTTGGCAGGTAGAAAACGGAGCAGCAGCGCCGCTGCCGTCCAGGCGGCGAAAAGAATGGCTGCGGCGCGGCCTCGTTGGGGAGATAGAATGCCGGCATTCCCTCCCTGGCGAAACACGCCATCTTTAGCCATCTCGCTCAGACTGACCAATGTCCCCAGCGCCCAGGTCATCGTAATCATCAAATAGACAAATGGGGATGCCGCAAAATCGCCGCTGGTATTCACAAAGAGAGATTGGTGGAAAATCTCCCCGGCTGTGGGCACGTCATCAATGGACGAAATCACCTCGCCTTCGGGCAACGTAAACGTGATGAAATTGAAGCAGAGAATGCCTATCACCAACGTCAGCACAAACGCCGCACTCAGGGTAGGCGCCAGCCAGCCGCGATTGGCTGGCTCGCTCGCCGCCGGACGCGCCCGTCCCCGCCGCCGCTTACGCGGCGTAGCCGCAGCCACTTCTTCAACTGCCCCTGCCGCTTCTTCCACCTGTCCCAGACGGGGCAGCACGTATCCCACCAACAAGAGCAATGCCAAATAGACGAAGAAATGGATGCGGGTGGCGGCAATGGCGATGCCGAAGTGGATCTCTACATAATGAGCCATAACGGCAGCCACCAGTCCGGTCAACAGCAGACGGTTAGTCTGGAATGGATTGCTGTCGCCGCTGTCACCGCCGCCGTGCGCGAACAGGGCATAGTAGATTAGATAAACGATCAGTCCCACAATACTGCCAAAAGGCACAGCGACGCCCAAAAAGGGCGGCCCCAACCACAGGGTAATGAAAACGCCGCCCAGGACTGCGCCGCCAATCCACAGACCAATCAGCAGCCAGGTATCGCGGGAGCCGCGCACGACTCCTAGCCAGCGAAAGCCGTAATAAAAGACGGACAGGTAGAGCGCCTGCCACACCAGAAAGCCAAACAGCCCGGTGATTGCCAGAGCGTCAAAGGTCTCGTTATGGGAACGGTCAGGGGAGGCGTTGCGGGCTTCGACCGTAGCCAGTTCAGGTGGGTAGAAGGCGTTGTACGCCACGTACATGGATTCTGGCCCATAGCCAATCAGCGGGCGCAAGAAATTGAGAGCGTCGCGGGAGCCATCGGGATAACTCAGCGGCGCGTGCGGCTGGATCAAGTCCAGAACGCCTTCCCAAATGAGGACGCGGACGCGCCCCGTGCCGCTTTCTGATTCCAAGACGCGGCCGAGACGGCCAATTGCCGGCAATCCCCGCCAATCTTCCAACGTCTGCATCACTGGGCCAATCAGAGGACGCTGCGCCAGTTCTGGCCCCGGCTCATCCGCCAGGTTGAAGGCAACCAGCCAGCCCCCTACCAGCAGCGTCACCATTAACCAGGCAAACCACAACCAGCGCCAGCCGCGCCGCGCCGCCGCCAGCACCAGAATGGCGAGAACTATCACCACCACCGCCAAAGCAAAAGCCACAAAAGAACCCATGGGCCCATTCAAAGCAGCCAGGCGTCCGGCAGTCGTCAACGCCTCAAAGAGCAGGTTCAAGAGTAAAAAGAGGACAGCCACGCCGCCAAAAACCAGCGCCAACCCGCGCAGCGCATCCTGCAGTTGGAAGCGACGGCGATCGGCGGCGGCGTTGCGCAGCCCAACCAGCACAACCAGCACAAAGGCAAACATGCCCACACCCAGACCCAACCAGGGCCCGCGGCTGCTGGACCAATAAATGGCAATGAGTTGAATGGCTAACGCAAAAATGTAAATGGCGGAGCGGATAATGTCGGCAGTCGCCAGTTCCGCTTCTTCCAGAATGTTCGTGAAGGCGTCAATAATGCGGGCTGCCGTCAGCGGCACAGCCATGATCAAATAGGCGGCAATAAAGATGGCATTGCCCATGTGACCCGCCACGCGGCGCTGCACGTTCCCGCCCCAGGGCAGCGGATCCAGGCCGCGCCGCTGCAGCATGGCGTAGAGGGCGACAGGAATGCTGGTAATAATGACCGCCGTCACCACCCGCCGCACCTGCGGGCGGGTACGGATGGTCACGGCCATCAGGGCAAATATGACAATGTAGGAAAGCGTGGTGTAAGTCCCCTGCAAACGCTGGTAGGAGCCGGCCCAACTCACCTGCGGCGTAACGGAAAAGAAGGTGGAGATCAGATAGGACACAACCAGCAAAGCCGTAGGTAGCACAAACGGGATG
>JAGVTM010000101.1 GCA_019136785.1 Chloroflexota bacterium
AAGTCTATGGGATTCATGATCCGTATCCCAGCAATACCTTCAACTTTCTTCAAAATCCCCTTGTCAACCGTCAAGAAAACCTGGCACTCCAGAGCCTGAGCGCAAGCAATGTGCAATGCATCTAGTGTCTCGTCAAGCATAAAATGATGGATTAGATTGGTTCAATCTCCCAGATTGAACCAATCTATCAAATCACGGCTGACAGAACACTAGCGGCTTGATACCTGAAGTAGTAAGTTCCTTCATTGTAGTCAGAATAGCAGAGGTTTCAGCAACAAAGGAATCTGCCAGCCGCTCCCACCGTTGAATTTCTGTGCGCCGTTCTTCTAGTGGGTTAGCTGCGTTTTCATAGTCAAGTATATACGACCACCCCAAATTATAATGCCCGGCGCGGATGGCACCTTGTATATGCAATTTTGCCTCTGTTTCGAGTCGGACAGTTAGGGTACTCTGATCATCGAATGGCCGATTAAAGCAGCAATTATCAAGATATAAACGCATGTTTTCCTCACAGGATGCGTCAGAGTTGATTGAGAAAGGGAAATCATCATTTGTATATTGTAAGCGGTTTATCTGGCTTGTTCAATGAGCAAAATAAACTGTCACTTGTTCGCTCGTTCCTCGTTCCCTGTTCTTTGTTCGCTCGTTCGTTTCATTCTTGACCTGATATACAGCCAATGATACAATTCTGCGCGTTGCCCTCATCGTCTAGGGGACCAGGACGTAGCCCTTTCAAGGCTAAAACCGGGGTTCGAATCCCCGTGAGGGCATAAAGGCTCTACCAGCAACCCGGTAGAGCCTTTTTTGTTACGAGGTGTATGTACTGCGGCGCGCTGTAGCGCAAACTGTTAGTTGGCGCGGACAAACCAACAGTTTGTCCTACATATCTCCGCGCCCTCCGCGTCTCCGCGTGAGACTGTTTTTGAAGCATGGGCAGGTTGCCAACCCGCCCTACAAAGAAGGAGCTTTATATGCGATTGGGTTTGATGCTGGGGTATGCTGCCGGCAAGGTTCAACTTCCGCTGGAATTGGTGCAAGAAGCAGATCGGCTGGGGGTGTATGCGGTGTGGACGGCGGAGGCGTATGGTTCGGATGCGGTGTCGCCGCTGGCGTGGATGGGGGCGCAAACGAAAAACATCAAGCTGGGCACGGCTATCATGCAGATGCCAGGGCGCACGCCGGCCAATGCGGCGATGACGGCGATGACGTTGAACCAGATTTCCGGCGGGCGCTTTTTGATGGGGCTGGGGCTGTCCGGGCCGCAAGTGGTGGAAGGGTGGCACGGCGTCAGTTACGCCCGCCCGTTGACGCGCACGCGCGAATACGTGGAGATTGTGCGCCAGATTTTCGCCCGCCAGGAGCGGCTGACCTATGACGGCAAGATTTATCAGATTCCGTATCATGGGGCAGACGCCACGGGTTTGGGGAAACCGCTGAAGAGCACGCTGCAAGCTGAACCGGATATCCCCATTTACCTGGCGGCTATTGGGCCGCAAAACGTGACGCTGGCGGCGGAAATCGCCGATGGCTGGCTGCCCATCTTCTTTTCGCCGCAGAAATACGCGGAGATTTATGAGCCAGCCATCCAGGAAGGGTTTGCCCGCGCGGGCGGGGGTAAGGGGTATGAGCGCTTTGACATTGCGCCAATGGTGTCGGTGGTGATTGAAGAGAACATGGATATTGCCTACAACATGCTGCGCCCCATGCTGGCGTTGTACATTGGCGGCATGGGCGCCAAAGGCAAAAACTTCTACAATGATCTGGCGGTGCGCTATGGGTTTGAGGCGGCGGCGGTTAAAGTGCAGGAGTTGTATTTGTCAGGGCGGCAGGGGGAAGCGATGATGGCGATTCCGCCAGAGTTGATTGACGAGGTGGCGCTGGTGGGGCCTAAGGCGCGGGTAAAGGAACGGCTGTCGTTGTGGCTGAACAGCCCGATTACGACCATGAACATGACGGTGTTTAATGTGGAAACGCTGCGGGCGATGGTAGAACTGGTAGGGTAAGGGGTGAGTCGCAAACGGGCCGAACTAGACGATTTGACGCCGTATACGGGCTGTGGGGCGGATGCGGCGTTGGGGTTGCTACCGCTGGCGGTAGGGTGGCTGCGCGGGGGAATGGCGTTTGAGACAGGTAAAGCGCCAGAGTCGTTCCTGGCGCGGCTGCTGCCCTTTTGCCAGCCCGAGCACACGGTTTGCGCGGCGGGGGGGACGCGGCCCTGCCCGTTGTGCCGGCAGCTTATCCCTCCTTATGGTCAGGCAGAGATTCGGGTCATCGGCGAGGTGGACATCTACGCCGCGCCCGATTTGATTTACCATTACGTCAGCGGGCACCATTATTTGCCGCCGCCAGAGTTTGTAGCGGCGGTGCTGCAAGGGCCCGCGCCAGACACGGCGGAGCACCGCGCTCTGCGCCGGGCCTTGCGGTAGGGGCGTATTGCATACGCCCGTTCTATTTACACAAATCGCAACCGTAGAGTGGGCGTGTTACAATGGGGGGTATGACGACGATTCCCCTGGAGCAAATTGAGGTAGATGACGCCCGTTGGCGGCGCAACCACCAGCGGGTGGAGATTGCCGGGCGGGAAGCGGATTTTGTGGCGCTGATTACGGAGTTGAGCCAGCAGCAGCCGCTGACGGGGAAGGCGTATCGCCGCGTCATGGGGCGGCATGCGCGGCAGGGGTTGCCCTGGATGTCCAAAGATCAGGTGTTGCAGGTCTATAGGGAGCTGTGCCAGGCGGGTTGGATGCCGGCAGACCCCGCCCTCATCACCCATCTGCAAATGAAGCCCACGCGCACGCAGGCGGGCGTCACCACCGTCACCGTGCTGACCAAACCGTACCCCTGCCCCGGTCAATGTATCTTCTGCCCCACCGACGTGCGTATGCCCAAGAGCTATTTGCACGACGAACCGGGGGCCAGACGGGCGGAGCGACACGCTTTTGACCCGTATGAGCAAACGGCGGCGCGGCTGGCGGCGCTGCAAAACATCGGCCACCCCACGCAAAAAATTGAATTGCTGATTTTAGGCGGCACCTGGTCCAGCTACCGCCGCGATTATCAGGAGTGGTTTGTGAAGCGCTGCCTGGACGCCTTGAACGGCGAGACGACGGAGACGCTGCCGCAGGCGCAAAACCTGAACGCGCGCAGCCGCTGCCGCAATGTGGGGCTGGTGGTGGAAACGCGCCCAGACCACATTGACGCCGATGAACTGCGCTGGTTTCGCTACCTGGGTGTGACTAAAGTGCAAATTGGCATCCAAAGCCTGGATGATCGCATTCTGAGCCTGAACCAGCGGGGGCACGACGTGGAAACGACGCGGCAGGCGATCCGGATGCTGCGGCTGGCGGGTTACAAGATTCACGCGCACTGGATGCCTAATTTGCTGGGGGCCACGCCAGACGGGGACATCGCCGACTTTGCCCGCCTGTGGGATGACCCGGCCATTCGCCCTGACGAGTTAAAGATTTACCCGTGCATGCTGGTGGAGAATGCGGCCCTGTACGCTTACTGGCAGCGGGGGGAGTACCAGCCATATACCGAAGAAGAGGCGCTGCGGGTGCTGGTAGCTTGTAAGCGACAAGTGCCGCCCTGGGTGCGCATCAATCGCGTGGTGCGCGACATCCCCACGACTAATGTGGTGGCAGGCATGAAAAAAGCCAATCTGCGGCAAATGGCGCAGCAGCAGATGGCGCAAATGGGCGAACCGTGCCGCTGTATTCGCTGCCGCGAGATCCGGCGGGAGCGGGTGACGGCGGCGGCGTTAAGCCTGCGCCAGAGGCAGTACCAGACGGACGCCACTACGGAGTATTTTTTGAGTTTTGAACGGGCGGACGGGCGGATTGCCGGCTTTTTGCGGCTGTCGCTGCCGCACGCGGAGGCGGCGCTGCCGCTGCCGGAACTGACAGGGCACGCCATGATCCGCGAAGTGCACGTCTATGGCCCGGCGCTGACATTGGGGGAGTCCAGCCAGGGGGAGGCGCAGCATATGGGCCTGGGGCGGGCGTTGGTGCAAACGGCGCGGCGGCTGGCGCAGGCGCATGGTTACCAGCGGCTGGCGGTGATCAGCGCCATTGGCACGCGCCGCTATTACCAGCGGTTGGGGTTTGCGCTGGATGGCTTGTACATGACGACGGCATTGTGAGGGCGCGGGGCATGAAGATTTTTACCACAGCGGAAATGGCGGCGGCGGAGCAGGCGGCGGTGGCGGCGGGTGTTTCTATTGCGCAGTTGATGGAAAATGCCGGCAAAGCCGTAGCCGATGCTGTTCTGGCGCGACGAGATGTGGCCGGGCAGCGGGTAACCGTGCTGGTGGGCCCAGGCAACAACGGCGGCGATGGCCTGGTAGCCGCCCGCTACCTGGCGCAGGCGGGGGCGGACGTGGTGTGCTACCTGAGCCGGGCGCGGCAGGCGGAAAGCGACGCTAACTACGCCCAGATTTTGGAAATGGGCGTGCTGGCGCTGACAGCGGAGCTAGACCAACGGTTCCGCGTGCTGCACCACCGGCTGAACATTACCGACATTTTAATAGATGCCCTGTTGGGCACGGGCGTCACCCGCCCCATTGGCGGCGACCTGGCCCGGCTGCTGCGACAGGCGCAGTCGGGTATGGCGGAGCGGCAGCAGAATCTGGCGGTGGAAAATGCGTCGCGGTTGGTTGCCGTCACGGAAATTCCACCGGCGCCGCCGCGCCCATTTGTGGTCGCAGTGGACTGCCCCAGCGGGCTGAACTGCGATAGCGGCGCGTTAGACCCGCTGGCGTTAACGGCGGATTTGACCGTCACCTTTGCCGGGCCCAAGCGGGGACATTTCCTCTTCCCGGGGGCGGCAGCCTGCGGCGAACTGGTCACGGCGGACATTGGCATTGCGCCTGATTTGCCCGCCGTGCAGGGCATCCAACTGGCGTTGATGACGGCGGCGCAGGCGCGCGCCTGGCTGCCGCCGCGCCCGATTGACGGGCACAAAGGGGTTTTTGGTAAAGCGTTTATTTTTGCGGGGCAGGCGCAATATTGGGGCGCGCCTGTCCTGGCGGCGTTGGGGGCGCTCCGCAGCGGCGTGGGGCTGGCGGCGTTAGGCGTGCCGCAGGCAATTCGGGCGACGGTGGCCGCCCAGTTGCCAGAGGCGACTTATTTGCCGCTGCCGGATGAGGCTGAGGGCACATTGGGTGCGGCGGCGGCGCACTATTTATCTACGGAAGAGATGTTGGGGGGGCGCACGGCGCTGTTGTTAGGGCCCGGTCTGGGGGCGGCGGGGGATTTTGTGACCGAACTGCTGGCGAGAGCGCCTCTGCCGCCATTGGTGGTGGACGCCGATGGCTTGAATGCCCTGGCGCGGCTGCCGCAGTGGTGGCAGCGCCTGCCGGCAGAAAGCGTGTTAACGCCGCATCCGGGGGAGTTAGCGCGGTTGTTGGGCATCTCCCTGGCGGAGCTAAAAGCGCAGGATCGGCTGGCGGCGACGCAAGCGGCGGCGACGCAGTGGGGGCAGGTGGTAGTCCATAAAGGCGCTTATACGGTCGTAGCCGCGCCAGACGGGCAGACGGCGCTGCTGCCGTATGCCCATAGCGCCTTGTCGGTAGGGGGGAGTGGGGATGTGCTTGCCGGCATCATCGTCTCCCTATTGGCGCAAAATCTGCCTCCCTTCAGGGCTGCCTGTCTGGGGGGCTATCTGCATGGGGCGGCAGCCCTGCTGGCGGCGCAGGCGCAGGGCCCGGCGGGCCTGCTGGCGCGAGAGATTGCCCATCACATTCCGCGCGCGCTGTCGTCCCTGGCTGCATGACCAGCAAAACGGACTTGTGTTCCAATTTGGGCAATTTGTGAAAAAATTTGCAGACTATTTACCATCTGCATATAATACCGTGCGCAGTGCAATGCCGCAGTGTTTTAGTTTGTCTCCGCGTTTCAATGCCCCGTTGTAGCTCCCCTGGCTAAATCGCAGTAGAAGCGCACCAATTTCATCACATGGAGGAAGATGTGAGAAAAATATTGTTTGTCTTGCTGGCAACGTTCACGCTGTTTGTCTCCAGCGCGTTTGCCCAGGAAACCGTGACCACGGCGCCAGACGTCGTTGTCACCCTCACGCCGGATTTGCCCAGCGGCCAGTTGGTGGGCACCCGCATTAACTGGACTATTTCGGTTGATAACGCCGACCCGCATCTCTACCGCCTGGCTGCCGGGCGACAGGGAGAGCCGCTGCGCGTTATTTACGATTACACGCCAGATAATGTGTTGGAATGGGTCACTTTGGACGATGGATTGTACATCGTTCAAGGTTCAGCCAAGAACCAGAACACCGGGCAGGTGACTACGGTGGCTCAGGTTTTCCTGATCACGCCGCGCGCGCCGCTGACCCCTGTCGTATCGTTCACCCCCAATGCCCTGGTGGCTATGTACAGCGCGCCCAAGTGTCCGGCCGGGTATACCATGCGCGTGGCTTTCATTGAGTTCCAGACGACCCGTCCTTCCGCCACCACTCGCAAGGCGTGCGATGGCGCGCACACCATGAACTTCTACGTGGGCGGTATGCGCCAGGGCGCTCTCTACTTCATGGTGCATCAGATCTTCAACCAGCAGGGTGACCCCATCGCTACGGGCCCGGTAAAATATTTCATAGCCGGCACGGTGCCGCTGCCCATCCCCTTTACGGGGCCGGAAATCGCCCCTGGCGTGGAAACCAGCGTGGCCGATCGCATCGTTTTGATGTCCCCCATCCAGGGCACAGAAGAATATCCCCAGTATCCCCGCGCTCATGATCTGACGGGCCGAATCGTGTGGTATTATGATCGTGACATGGACGTGAACCCCAGCTTGTACCAACCTGTTCCGGGCGGTACCTTCCTGCTGGCGGTGGGGCGCGGCGAACTCGAGGGCCAGATTCTGCGCGAAATTGACCTGGCGGGGAATGTGGTGCGCGAAACAACCGTGGAAAGCATCAACGATCAATTAGAGGCAATGGGTTACACCGACGCATTCACTTCCTTCCATCACGAAGCGCGTAAACTGCCCAATGGTCATTACACGGCGTTGGGTTCTGTGGAAAAGATTCTGGTAGACGTGCAGGGACCGGGGCCGGTTGATGTGTTGGGCGATTACATTGTCGTCCTGGACGAGGATTTCCAGTTGGTGTGGGCCTGGAGCGGGTTTGACCATCTCGATCCTTACCGCATCGCCATTATGGGCGAGACGTGCGTCCACCAGGGCCCTGGCTGCCCGCCCCTTTTCCTGGGAGAAATCGCCAACGACTGGATGCATTCCAACGCCATTTCGCCCACGCCGGATGGCGACTTGCTTCTGTCCATGCGTCACCAGGACTGGGTGGTGAAGGTTAACTACGACAACGGCGCCGGGGACGGCAGCGTCGTCTGGCGGTTAGGCCCCGACGGGGACTTCACGCTGAATGATGCCGACCCGTATCCCTGGTTCACGCACCAACATGATCCGAATTTCGTGAGCTTGAATCAACTCACGATTTACGACAATGGCAATACGCGCTGTGTGGCAAACCCGGAACTGTGCTACAGCCGTGGTCAGGTGTATCAACTGGACACCAATACGATGACGGCGTCGCTGGTGGTGAATGCCAACTTGGGCCTGTACGCCTTCGCCGTGGGCAGCGCGCAGAAGGTGTCGAACGGCAACTATGCCTTTGATTCCGGCATTGCCCCCGCTGGCGAAGAGTTCTACAGCCGCCACGCGGAGGTCACCACAGCCACGGGCGCCATCAATTACCAACTGTTTACCAATCAAGGGGCGTATCGCTCTTTCCGCATGGTGGACCTGTACACCAAGCCGGGCGTTTTGCCGACGATGGCTCCGGTTAATCCCTTAGAGGTTGCCGATCAGTAAGTGACTGTTCCGTATGCAGATTGGTTCAATCTTGAAGATTGAACCAATCTCAGGCAACGATAAATAAATAGACCTCCGTCTGGACAGCGTTTTGCGGTTCAGGCGGAGGTCTTTTTGTTCCCCACGAATTTCCGCTTATAATTCTGCAAACCCCTATTTTGGCAACGTGTTCTATGGAACACCCTGTTCTGTGGGTAACTATTACCTCAACAATGTGATTTTGAGGAGTTCGCATCCTCAGATGCGAACAGGCGGCATCTGAGGATGCCGCACTCCTCACCCCTCATTTTTAGGTTGTCGAGGTATTATACAGGTGAGACTTATCCCCACCCTCCCCCCCATTAGGGGGCAGGGAATCTGGCTCCCTCTCCCTTTAGGGAGAGGACTGGGGAGTGGGTGCAAACGATAACCTGGATAGTTACTTCTGTGGAATGCTTTATTAAAGACCCGACGGAGGCAACGTGAAAAGAGCACTGTTTGTAATATTGGCAGCGTTGACGCTATTTGTGCCTGGCGTGTTGGCTGTGAGAAGCGCAGCCGCCGCGCCAGATGTGTTGGTGACGCTGGCGTCTGATTTGCCCAGCGGTCAACTTGTGGGCACGCCCGTTAACTGGACTATTTCGGTGGACAGCCCTGATCCCTACCTTCACCAACTGGCGGTAGGTCGCCCGGGCCAGGCATTACGGATCGTTTACGACTATACGCCGCGCAATGTGTTGGAATGGGCGCCCATTGACGATGGCTTGTATATCGTACAGGCGTCGGTCAAAAATCAGAATACGGGACAGGTAACGACTGTCTCTAAAATCTTTCTGATCTCGCCGCGCGCGACCTTAACCCCTGTCGTTTCCGCTACCGCTAACGCCCTGGTGGCCCTGTACAGCGCGCCCAGGTGTCCGGCGGGTTACGCCATGCGGGTTGTTTTCATTGAGTCTGGCGCTGCCCGCCCCACGGCGACCAACCGGAAGGCGTGCGATGGAGCGCATTCTATGAATTTCTACATTGGGGGCATGAATGAAGAGGTCGCCTATTTCATGCTGCACCAGGTATTC
Organism: Chloroflexota bacterium; assembly: GCA_019136785.1. Taxonomy (GTDB): domain Bacteria; phylum Chloroflexota; class Anaerolineae; order Promineifilales; family Promineifilaceae; genus JAGVTM01. The sequence continues at coordinate 8,891 of JAGVTM010000101.1, forward strand.
GATCCACAGGGAAATCCTATCGCCGCGGGGCCGGTAAGATTCTTTATGACGGGAACGGTGCCCCTGCCAAAGCCATTTGCCTCGCCTTACGTGCCGCCTGGGCCAGAAACGAGCTACCTGGACAATCTGGTGCTGTTGTCGCCTATCAATGGCACGGAAGAACAACCCGCCTACCCACAGGTGCGCGACCTTTTAGGCCGCATGGTCTGGTATTATGACCACGATTTGAACGAGAATCAGTTGTTTCATCCTGTGCCTGGGGGGACGTTCTTAATTCGTGTTGACGTAGATGGCCTGGAGGGCCAGGTTATGCGGGAAGTGGACCTGGCGGGGCACGCGGTGCGGGAGACGACCACGGAAGCGGTTGATGCGCAGTTGAAGGCGATGGGTTTTACGGATGATTTTACGGCTTTCCACCACGAGGCGCGGCTGCTGCCCAACGGTCACTACGCCTTGCTGGGGTATAATGAGCGCATTCTGGTGGACGTGCAGGGGCCGGGGCCGGTGGACGTCATTGGCGATTACGTGATTGTGTTGGACGAAAACTGGCAGGTGGTGTGGGCCTGGAACGCTTTTGATCACCTGGATCCGTATCGTGTGGCTGTGCTGGGGGAAGTGTGCCAGAGCCAGGGGCCGGGCTGCCCGCCGCTGTTTCTGGCCAGCGAGGCTAATGACTGGACGCATTCTAATTCAATCTCTTATGCGCCAGATGGCAATCTGATCGTTTCTATGCGGCATCAGGATTGGGTGATCAAGATCAATTACAATGATGGCGCGGGCGACGGCAGCGTGGTCTGGCGGTTGGGCCCGGAGGGAGATTTTGCGTTAAGCGATGCTGACCCATATCCATGGCAGACGCACCAGCATGACGCGAACTATATCAGCAGCAACCGGATCATCTTATTTGACAATGGCAATACGCGCTGCGCCGCCAACAGCGAGCTTTGTTACAGCCGGGGGCAGATTTATCAGCTCGACGAGTTCAATATGACGGCAGGTTTGGCGTTGAACGCCAATCTGGAGAATTATTCTTTTGCGTTGGGCAGCGCGCAGGTGGTGAGTAATGGGAATTTCCACTTTGATTCGGGTATCCAACCGGTCGGGTCGGAGTTGATCAGCACGGCGCATGAGGTGCTGGCGAATGGGAAGACGCATTACAGTTTGCTGTTGGGGCAAGGGGCGTATCGCTCTTTCCGCATGGCGAGTCTTTATGTGGCGCCGGGGGCAATGCCGGCAACAGACCTAGTGAATCCGCTGGAGTATGCGGGGCAGTAGATGGCTGCCTTCGCCAGGGCTTTTCTTTGTTGAGGTTCAGGTATCGTTGCCTTCGACAAGCTCAGGCAGCGGGTAAAGGGGTGGGAGATCCCCATCCCCCAGCCCCCTTCCCCCAGGGGAAGGGGGCTTTTCGCGGAGATGTTTTCTATGTCTAAAATTCCGGTGGCAGTGTTGGGGGCTACGGGGGCTGTGGGGCAGCGGTTTGTGCAGTTGCTGGCGGATCACCCCTGGTTTGAAGTGAAGGCGGTGACGGGGACGGAGCGGACTATTGGCTTACCTTATGGTCAGGGGACGCAGTGGGTGATACCGGGGGAAGCGCCGGCTTCGATTGCCCCGCTCATTGTGCAACCCACGGAACCAAACCTGGACGTGCCTCTGGTGTTTTCGGCACTGCCGCCCGATGCAGCGCGGGAACAAGAGCCATTGTTTGCGGCAGCGGGTTACGCGGTAGCCACGAACGCTTCTCCCTTTCGCATGGCGGAGTACGTGCCGCTGTTGATTCCCGAAGTGAACCCCGACCACACGAGCCTGATCCCACGGCAGCGGGAAGTAAACGGCTGGTCTGGTTTTATTGTCGCCAGCCCCAACTGCTCCACGACCAGCGCCATTCTGCCGCTGAAGGTGTGGCAGGATGCTTTTGGCGTGGAAGCGGTTATGATGGTGACGCTGCAGGCTATTTCCGGCGCGGGGTATCCGGGCGTGCCGGCAATGTCCATTGCGGACAACGTCATTCCTTATATCGGCGGCGAGGACAAAAAGCTGGAAAATGAGCCCAAGAAGCTGTTGGGCGCGGTGCGGGGTGGGGAGTTGACACTGGCGGATATCCGCATGAGCGCCCAGGCTAACCGCGTGCCTGTGCTGGATGGGCATTTAGCCAGCGTGTCGGTGAAGCTGCGGCGGGCGGCGACGGCGGCAGAGGCGATTGCAGCGCTGGAGACGTGGCAGCCGCCAGCCATATGCACTGAACTACCCAGTACGCCGCGGCGGGTGTTGATTTATCGCCAGGAGGAGGATCGCCCGCAGCCGCGGCTGGATCGGGATGCAGAAAACGGACTGGCGTGGACGGTGGGGAAGGTGCGCCCGTGCGACGTGCTGGATTTGCGCTACATGGCGCTGACGCACAACACGCTGCGCGGGGCGGCCAGCGGTTCGATTTTGAATGCAGAATTGTTGGTGCAGCAGGGATACGTGCAGTAAACCAGACGCAGCAGCAGCGCTTGGGGCGCGGGGGGGAGCCGCCAGGGGCAACCAGGTGTTGGGTGACCAATGACCCCTGCCAGCCCCGTAGTTTATCCGGGTAACTTACCGGTGAGACTGCCCCCACCCTAACCCTCCCCCTTCAGGGGGAGGGAACTACTCCCCCTCCCTTTTAGGGAGGGGCAGGGGGGTGGGTGAAAACGACAACCTGTACAGTTATTTACCCGATTTGATTTGCATGCGCCTCTGCCGGTAGCTACCTGATCGCCGGCAGAGGCTTTTTTATCAGCGGCGTGGGTTATTTGTCGTCCAGGGCGGCAATGCCTGGCAGCACTTTACCTTCGAGCAGTTCCAGGCTGGCGCCGCCGCCGGTGCTGACGTGGGTCATGCGGTCGGTCAAGCCGGCATTTTTGACGGCTGCCGCCGAGTCGCCGCCGCCAATGATAACCTGCGCGCCTTTGCCGGCCATTTCGGCTAACAGGGCGGCGATGCGGTTGGTTCCCACGGCAAAGGCGTCAAACTCAAACACGCCCATGGGGCCATTCCAGATGACCAGTCGCGCCGCGGCGAGCCGGGCGGCAAACAGGTGGATAGTCTCGGGGCCAATGTCCAGAGCCATTTTGTCGGCGGGGACGGCAGATGCCGGCACGATTTCCGCCGCGGCGTCGGCGGCAAAGCGGTCGGCGACCACCAGGTCTACAGGCAGGATGAGCCGTTCGCCAGCCATCTTCAGCAGCCGGTCAGCCTCGCCAATGGCTTCCGCTTCCACCAGCGAACTGCCCATTTCATACCCTCTGGCTTGCAAGAAGGTGTTTGCCATGCCGCCGCCAATCAAAATCATGTCCGCCTTTTGCAGCAGATTTTCAATGAGCTTGATTTTGTCCGAAATTTTGGCGCCGCCCATAATGGCTACGTAAGGATGGGGCGGGGCGGATACCGCCACACCCAGGGCGCCCATTTCCTGGCCCATGAGGAAGCCGGCCACGGCAGGCCCCCCTTTGGCGCGCATAGCATGGGCTACGCCTTCGGTGGTGGCTTCGGCGCGGTGAGCTGTGCCAAAAGCGTCATTGACGTATACGTCTGCCAGGTCAGCCAGTTCTGCCGATAAGGCGGCGTCATTCTTCTTCTCGCCGGGATGGAAACGGGTGTTCTCCAGCAGCAGGACGTCTCCTGGCTGCATTGCCGCCGCTGATTGGGCAACGGCAGCGCCAGCCACCTCGTCTAGCTTGCGCACGGGTTTGTCCAGGAGTGCGGACAGGCGGGCGGCGACGGGGTTCATTCTGAATTGCTGGTCGGCGGCTGATTTGGGCCGGCCCAGGTGGGAGCAGAGGATGAGGCTGGCGCCGTGGGCTAACAGGTAGTTGATGGTGGGCAGGGCTGCCTGGATGCGGGTGTCGTCGGCGACGGTGATGGGTTGGTTGGGGTCTTTGCCGCTCAGAGGTACGTTAAAATCCACGCGCACCAGCACTTTCTTGCCGTGCACGTCAATGTCAGTGATAGTTTTCTTGTTCATGTCGTCCTCGCTGTGGGAAAACAGGCTCTATTTCTAATTGATACGGGTGCGGCGCACTGATTCCGTGAAATAGGGCGCAATCACCTAAATGTATTCTAGCGAGAAAAGGGGTTGGTGTCGAGATGGGGCTTTTCTCAAGAAGCCCCCAACCCCCTTCCCTCTGGGGGAAGGGGGCTTTCCGTTGAGGGCGAGGGGCGGGCAGCGCCCCTCGCCCTCTATGACCCCGTCCCTGGCAGCAATTCACCTACAAGCCAGGCAGCCAAAACAAGGATTGTTGGCTGCGGTTCAGGGAGGCGGCTGGTAGCGGCGTAGTTCCAGGCGGTAGAAGGGGATGGTTTCAAGAAGCTGCCAGTGGGCATCGAGCCAGGTTTCGCTGGCGGAGGTGGGTGGGGAGGCTGTGAAGCGTTCGCTGATCAGCCAGATGTGGGCGTTCTGGGTTTGCGCCTGGTTTGCCAGGGCGATCAGTTCAGTTGTGCTGCCGGCACGGCGGTTGCTTTGGGCAGGGCGTTGGGGCTGATAGTAACGGTAAGGCGCGGCGTTCCAGGGGGGATCCAGCCAGATAACGTCCGCCGGGGGGACGTTAGCGTTTATGTAGGCAGCCAGGCCACGCCAGTCATCTTTGGGCGTGAACACGGCTGCCAGGCAAGCCAGCAGCGACACAGATAGCAGCGCCGCCACCAGTCGGGGGCGGCGGGGCTGGCTTACCAGCCACGCCGCCAGCAGAACAGCATAGGGCCAGCCCGTGACCAGGATACGCTTGAGGGTGTAGAAACGGGGCAGCGCCAGCGCCAACGTGACCAGGGCAAAAGCGAACAGCAGCAGCGGCGCTGTCCAGCGGCGCGTCTGGGAGGGACGCAGGGCGTGGCGCAGCGCCGCCGCCGCGCCAAAGACGAGAACCATTGCGCCGAGCAAGCCCGCCAGGAGTAACCAGCCAGATAACGATGCCAGCCCCAATGCCTGGCGCAGCCGCTCGAAAATGTAGACGCTTTCCATCTGGTTCAGCAACTGCCACAGGTGGGGAAGCTGGGGGCGATAGAGCCACCAGGCAGCAGCCATGGCTGCCAGAGGCGGCAGCAGGCGCGGCAGTGGGCGGCGGCGGCACCATGAGTCATACAGCCAGACGGCAGTCAAGCCAGCCCACAGGGGGATTAAGGTGTAATCCAGGTAGAGGCCGGCGCTCAGGGCCAGCAAAACCAATGGGACGCCCCACCAGCGGTCAGCCGCCAGCCCCAGGGCCAGCAGCAGACCGGCGGTGGTCACCAGGGCATACATGCGGGCTTCGGCGGCGTACCAGACGCTCAAGGGGGCCAGGGCCAGTAAGGCTGCCGCCAGCCAGGCTATTTCAGGCGGGCGGAAGAGCCGCCGGCTTAGAAGGTAGATCAGCGCCAGATTGAGGATGGAAGCCAGGGCGGAGGGCAAACGGGCGGCGGCTTCGCTCTGGCTGTCCAGCCGCGCCAGGGTTTCATGCAGAATGATGTAATACAGGGGGGGATGGCGGGTGTCTACGTTTTGCTGCCACAGGGCGGGGGCGTCGTGAGCGGCGGCTACCTGAATGCTGAATGCTTCATCGAGCCAGAGACTGTTCTGAGCCAACAGCCCCAGACGCAGGCAGAGACCCAGGAACAAGAGTAGCCAGATAACGAGCGCTCCGTCAAGGCTAAAATGATGGGTAAATTCTCTCTTGTCGTTATCCATCAAAATACGGTTGGCGAGACGCCAGGCGCGGCAGGCGGGAAGGGGGCTTTTCGGAGAGGGCGAGGGGGCGGGATTACCCGTCTCGTGGGTTGAAGTTGCTGAAGCCCTCGTTGCCTTCGACAGGCTCAGGCAACGGGTTAAGGTTTGTAACTATTCACCGCAAAGACGCAAAGAACGCAAAGATAAAGAGAAAAACTTTACGGTTGCCGCCTCCTTCGCGGTTAAATCCTACAGGGACTGTATAGTTACTAAGGTTTTACGGTTATTTTCTCCAGGCCCAAGAGAGGGGCTCATTCAGCCGGGTTTGGTGTATCTTTTAGCACAATCTGGGGGCTGGCAAGGGCTGAATATCGTTCATCCAGGCCGGCAATTTGCAGCGTTTCTTTGATCTGGCGCAGGCGGGGCAGCATGGCGCTGAGGGGGACGTGATAGGATTGTCCAACGGCAGCGGGGGTCTGGTCGCGCATGGCCTGCTCGCTGATGATGAACTCGACGCAGGCGGCCCAGACTGCCGGTTGGCTGAGATTGGGTTGGCGGCTGGCTTTCTTTGTGAAATCCCGCCACAGGCGGCGACCAGCCGCCAGCGACAGCAAACCATAGGTGCGGTGCTGCAAGCCAGGGAGCAACAACCGCTCCACCGGGTCTTGCATGGCTTCGGGGCGCAGCGGAATTTGCAGGGCGCCGCCAAACAGAGCTACAGGCAGCACCCAGGGTTCATTGGGGACGCCGCCGGAAGCGCTCAGGGTTTTGC
>JAGVTM010000302.1 GCA_019136785.1 Chloroflexota bacterium
GGTTCAGGGCTGCCGCTGTGGCTACCCAAGGGGGCCATCCTGCGCGAGGCGCTGGAAGGGTTCCTGCGCCGCGCCCAACTGGAGCGGGGCTATCTGCCCGTCATGACGCCCCATATCGGTAAGATTGACCTGTACATCAGGAGTGGGCATTATCCTTATTATAAGGATAGCCAGTACACGCCCATTGACGTGGATGGCGAAGAGTTCATCTTAAAGCCGATGAACTGCCCGCATCACATTGAAATTTATAACAGTGAACCGCGCAGCTACCGCGACTTGCCGCTGCGCCTGGCGGAGTTTGGCGCGGTTTACCGCTATGAGAAAAGCGGCGAATTGACGGGGTTAACGCGCGTGCGCGGCTTCACGGTGGATGACTCCCATTTGTTTGTGACGCCTGAGCAGTTGGAAGATGAGTTTGTGGAAGTGGTACATCTGATCCAGTACGTGTTCCAGACGATGGGCTTCTCCGATTTCCGTGCGCGCCTGGGCACAAACGATCCGGAAAGCGACAAATATGCCGGCACGCCCGAAATGTGGGAACGCGGCATCAACGCCATCAAACATGCCGCCGACAAAGCGGGCATCAACTACAGCGTGGAAGCCGGCGAAGCCGCCTTCTATGGGCCCAAACTGGACTTCATCTTCCGCGACGTGCTGAAGCGCGAGTGGCAGTTAGGCACAGTGCAAGTGGACTTTCTGCTGCCGCAGCGGTTTGACCTGGAATATACAGGCGCAGATGGGCAAAAGCACCGCCCGGTGATGATTCACCGCGCCCCATTTGGCAGCATGGAGCGCTTTGTGGGCATCTTGATCGAGCACTTTAACGGCGCATTTCCCCTGTGGCTGGCGCCCGTTCAAGCCATGATGATTCCGATCACGGACGACCACATTCCATATGCCCACCGGGTAGCCGCCGAACTGCGCGCTCTGGGCATGCGGGTAGAGGTGGACAGCAGCAGTTCGCGCATGAACGCCAAGATTCGGGAAGCGCAGCTGCAAAAAATCCCTTACATGCTGGTGGTTGGCGACCAGGAAGTAGCCCAAGGCGCGGTAGCCGTGCGCACGCGCCAGAACGAGAATCTGGGGCCCATGCCGCTGGCGGCGTTCAAAGCCCGCGTGCAGCAGCTTTTGGCGGACAAGTCGGCTGAGTTGTAACTGTCAGACTACAAAAGTCTCCAAGACTTTTGTAGTCTCTTTTTTTATGGCGACAGCGTCGGCGTAGACGTGATGGGCAGAGTCACGGTAATGGGAACCGTCGGCGTGGGAGTATAGGTGGGCGTAGGCGTGGGCGTGGGCACAAAGGTGAAGTTAGCAGACACTACCACGAAGTTGGTGCGCCCAGGTAATACCTCCAGGGTACGGCGATAGCTGGTGTTTTCAAAAGAAAGGAAGAGGGTGTAGCGACCTGCCGGCAAATCCGCCGCCACAAAATTCTCCTGCCACACGTCATCCGGATCAACCCCCTCTTGATACGTGCGCGTACGGCGCGGGGCTGTATCCACATCCAATGGGTACAATTGCACTTCCGCGCCAGGGATCATCGTTCCCTGATTGTCCACAAAGCGCCCCGCCAGCGTCCCCCACCCCTCATATGGCGCCAGCCACAGCAGCGGATTGCGCGTGTCAAAGTAGTTGTTGTTGCCCACCCGCACTTCCAAATGCAAATGGGGCCCTGACACTTCTCCCGACGCGCCCACGCCTGCCAGCAACTGTCCCTGCTCTACCTCATCCCCTACCTCTACGAACAACTCTAGCGTATGCGCATACAACGTGTAAACGTCTTGCCCCTGCCACTGCCAATCATGCTGCACAATTACGGTGTTGCCGTAGTAGTTAACGCCGCTGGGATTGGGCAGCGGCCCGGCCCAGACAACCGTGCCGCTGCCGGCAGCCAGGATAGGCGTGCCGCTGGGGTTCGGGAAATCCAGGCCATGATGAATGCGGTAAGGGGCATATTGCGGCAGCAAGACATCGCTGCCATAGGGATAATACTCCAGGTCATAGTTGCGCGTTCCCGATGGCAGCGGGCGAATCAGCCAGTAATGGTCGTCGGGATGGAGGGAAAGAGGGACTTCGTAAGGCGGCGGGCGCCAATCAGGCGGGGGCGCCGGGCCCGTATCGGGCGGCCAAAGCACCTCTGCCTGGTCGGCTCGAATGCCTGCAGGCCGGCTGCTGTCGGGTGCATAGGTAGAGGTAGGCGTTTGGAGAGCAGCGGCTGTCGTTATGCTGTCTGTCGCGGCAGCGATTACGGCTTCGGCTGCTGCATTGTCTGGCAAACTGCCGGCAGCCTGGCGTGGAGCCAGCGTCTCTGTCTGGGTTGGCTGCATGACCGCCGCTGGCGGCACAACGGCGGCGGTAACCAGCGCGCGGGGCGGCGGCGGTTCTACGCCCACAGCGCAGCCGGCCAACAACGCGCCAGCCAACATAGTTGCCAACAGGCGGCGCAGTTGTGGCACGTCAGGGAAGTTCGCCAAAGGCGCTTAGCAGATCGGCTGCCGGGTACAACTCAGCCATGGCCGCGTTCCAGGTCAGACCATCTGTCTTTTCGAAGTGCCAGAAACGGATACTGGGGAAATAGGTGCGCCAGGCTGTATCGGCTGGAACCCGCTGCCAGCCATAATCCGCCGCCAGCGCCGTCAGGTCCACGTAATAGCCGGCGGGAATCGCGTCTTTCCACTTGCCCCCCTCATCATAATAACGGGCGTCCTGCCCGTAGCGCGCGCGGAAATCCCACGGGAGTTCGCGCAGCGGTTCGCCCTGTGTGCCATCCTGCGCCGCCGCTTTGATCATGACCTGCCAGAATACCTGATAGCCGCGATCCTGGCGCAGCACTTCCACCTGGGGATCGAAAGAAAGCGCAGTACGATAACTGAAATCAAAAGCCCGACCGGCTTTGTTCCAGGTGTAGCGGCTCTGGCCCGGCAGCGGTTGGGTAGACAACAGCTCAAACATATTGTCCAATTGCGCCAGGAAATCAAACCCGGCCTCTTGCAGCACGCGCGCCTGTAAAGCGGCAAAGGAATCGTCCACGCGGTCGCTCAAATAAGGCGAAGGGGCGCGCACAGCCACCGGCTGCAGCAAGTAAGGCGGGTCTGCCGTTTCGGAGCGGCTGGCAACTTCGGTGAAAAGGGGCGCATCCCTGCCTTCATCCGGCAAGCGCGCCGCCAGGTTGGCTGGCAGGGGGGCAGCAGACCAGAAAGGGTCCTCTATCCATCCGGCGCTTACAAACGCTTGCGGAGCGATTCCCCAGGCGGCGGCGTTGCCGGCAATCAAATAAGTCTGCCCATTAACCTCATGCACATAGAGAATAGCGCCGCCATCAGGCGACCAGGTAGGCTGGCGCCCCTGCCCCAGGCTGGTGGGCAAGCCATCGGGCGCATATTGCGCCAGCGCCGTTTCATAGACCAGATCAAAATCGCTGCTGTCGTCATCAAAAGCCAGGGCTTCCCCATCAGGTCTGAATCGGGGATGATCTTCCTGTCTGTCTGGCGACTGCGTGATATTCACGGCTGCCGCGTCCTGCGCCCCATCCAGCGGTATGATAAAGATGTCTTTGTTGCCTGTACGCCAGCTTGTAAAGGCAATGTGGCGCCCGCCAGGCGACCACACTGGGGAAAAATCGGGCGCGGCATGGCGCGTCAACTGGATCGGCTCTCCGCTGCCATCGGCGCGGGTGATGTGAATATCCAGGTTGCCGCTGCGATAAGATTCGTAGACCAGCCACTCCCCGTCAGGCGACCAGCCGGGCCCGGCGTCAAAAGCGGGATCGCTGGTAATCCGCCGCGTCGTCGCCAGCCGCAAATCTAGCACGTAAATATCCCAGTTGCCGTCGCGGTGGGAAGCAAAGGCAATCTGCGAGCCGTCAGGGCTCCAGGCAGGATCGCGGTCGGCAGCGGGGTGGCTGGTCAGGCGCACCGGGCGGGATTGCCCTACAGTCAGGGCATAAATGTCGCTGTTGCCGTTTTGGCGCATGGTAAAGAGCAGGCTGCCGCCGCTGAGCAAGTCGGGCGTGGGCCAGGGAGATACGGCTATCGTCGGCAAAGGTTGGGGCGTGGGTGTAGTAGTAGGCGTTGGCGGCAGCGGCGTCACTGTTGGCGTGGGCGAGGGTGTGGTTGTGGCCGGGAGTGGGGGGGAGGTGATGGTGGCTGCCGGCAAGGCGCTGGCTAGAGAAGGAACTGGTTCTGACGTAATGATCGAACCTACCCCTACCAACACCAGGTTAAGGGCAATCAGACCAGAAGCAATGCGCACCAGGCGCAGACGCGCCTGCCGCCGCTGCCGTCCCACAGCAGCCACATAACTAAGCCCGGTGTTGGCGTCAGCCACGTAAATGGCATCGGTTGGCGGCTTGGGGCGGCGCAGACGCAGACGCAGGCGCGCCAGGAAGACAGCGCGCTGCGAGACCCAGCGCCGCTGCCAGCGGCGGCGGGCTGGCGCGCTAGCCTGCCAGCGACGTTGCAGCCAGTCGCGCCCATACCGCCCCACAGGGGCTATTGCGTATCGCCATAAGGGACGAAACAGGAAGGGAACCAGCAAAAAGCGAAAGAGCCAGCGCAGAGGCGTGGCTATGAACCAGAGAGGCTGCCAGATGAACCAGCGCAGCAAATTGCGTAGGGCCAACCCCATGCGCCCGAGAAAGCGCCAGACAGCGCGGGCGAGGGCCACAAATGGGCGCAGCAACCAGCCAATGGGACGCCATAGCCAGCCCAACAGGCGACGCAGAAAAGCCCCGGCAGCCAGGAGGAATGCCGGCATCCTTTCCCGCGGAAACAGGCGCGCCCATACCCAGCTCAACCATTGCGCCGTTGTCTGTCGCAGCCTATGAAACATAATACACCCCATGACGTGCGCCGTGTGCGTTGTCCATGCGCTGCCAGTGTAGCATGGGGATATACTATGTCAAGTCAAGACAGGATAGGGATCATAGTAAGTATGGGCTATTGGAGAAGGGGTTTTCACCCGGTCTTCACACACAGCCGTCAACGTCTATGCTATACCTGTGCCAGTTCCACTTACAACCGTAATTGCTGTTATTATCACAATCGCTATTGCTATCGTAATCGTGATCGCTATCGTCTTTTTCGATTGCGAAACCGATAGCGATAGTACAAAACATGCACCTATGCCTGCTAGAATATTGGTCATTGACGATAACAAACTGCTGCTGCGGGTGGTAAACATGATCCTGAGCCAGTCAGGATTCCAGGTCACGGTAGCTGATTCCGGGCAAAAAGGCTTGGCGCTGGCTCTGACCCACAAACCGGACCTGGTGCTGTCTGACGTTACCATGCCCGATATGACGGGGTATGAAGTATGCCGGCACGTGCGCGCCCACCCCGATCTCCACGCCACCCGTTTTATCCTCCTGTCCGCCCTCGCCGGTCACCAGGACCGCGCCGCTGGTTTTGCCGCTGGCGCAGACGAATATCTGTTCAAGCCCATCATGCCCGACGAACTGCTGCGCAAAATCCGCGAAGTCCTGGCCCGCTCTTGACGGGTAACACCCCAGCAAATCGTGGTGATCTCTTTAACCGCCTACCGGCCCCGCAAAGCAAGCGCGGACGCATCGTCGGCGCGGACGCATCGTCCGGCAGCATCGGCGACGGGCAATTTTGGGCGCATCTGCGCCCAAAATTGCCCATAAAAATGGATGTCAGTCCCGCCTATGGCGGCAGCCCCACCGTAAGTGGGGGCTGACACCCACCACGATTAAGTGCAGTGCTACCTAGACCTGGCAGGTCTGCCCCAAAGTGCAATACACCCTACATGCCGCAACTATTGGTAGCCAGCAAACAGCCTGGAAGAAAAAGGGCGCGCCAACCGATCAGTCAGCGCGCCCTCTCTTGGGCCAGCCGCTGCTGGATTGCGCTCAGGCTATCCAGTCTGCGGCTGTTGCCGTCTCTGGCGTCTAAGCTCTAGCGAGCCATGACAGGCAGGAAGAGGTGATAGACGGTGACCGTGACGGAGGCGCTGGCGGTGTTGTTGTCGTAGTTGACTTCTACATCCTCCGGGTCAGGAGAAGCCACTTCGACCTGATTCACCAATACCGCGTCCCACGGCGCATCTTCCGCTACCTGCACCACCACGTCAAACTGCCACGACGCGCCGCCCCACATGGTGCCCCATTCCCAGGCCAGCACGTTGCCGGGCAGGATGGTAGGCATCCAGGTTTCGTTGGCGTCCCAGGGAGCCGTGGCCGTGATAAAGGTCATTTCTGCCGGCAGCGTATCCGTCAGGAACGTTTGCGGGCCACTGTCCCAGGGCCACATGCTCTGGTTACCAAAACCAATGGTGAAGGTAATGATCTCGCCTGGACGCGGCTCGCCGCCAGACAGCCACTTCTCCACGTACAGGTCGGGCCCTGTCGTTGCCGTTTGCGCAGCGGCATTGTCATCGGGATTGACATCCCCCACCACCGGAACTTCAGCCATGTTCGTGAAGCTCAAGCCAGGCACGCCAATCAAACCGCCATCCACGCCGAGGCGATAGTTAATGCGCGCGCCTTCGCCTGGATAGAGACGCTCCAGCCAGAACAAAAGCTGCTGCTCGCCAGCGTCATGGGTGACCGTGATCCACGGGCCATACTCCAGCCACCAGTCGCCGTTCCAACTGACGCCGGGCGGATACGTGTCTGTCACCCACAGGTCATCCAACCGCGTCGTGCCCAGATTCTCCAGGCGGAGGGTGAAGACTATTTGGCCCTCCCAATCCCACCAATAGGATTTGGTCAGGCGCATGTTGGGCCCAGCCGGCTGCACGTAGTCGGTGACGCAGGCGTTGTCGTCGTAAGGGTTGCTGTCTGGCCCATCCATGGACAGGTCGGCGCAGTTGGTCAACGCCGCGCCCACCGCCGCGTCCGCCGCAATTGCCAGCCGCAGGTTAATGTGCACTTCCTCGGCAGGCTCCAGCGTTCCCAGGTTCCAGGTGAGAACGCCGTTGTGGATGCTATCGGGCGGTAAGAGGACGTAATCAGGCCCAATGGAAGCCCAGGCGTCCACGTAGCTGGTATGGGCCGGCAGGGTGTCTACCAGGGTGAAGAGCGCCGGCATATTCCCGTCATTCCGCACGTGCAAGTTGAAACCGATTTCGCCGCCAGCAACCAGTTGTCCCCAACCGAACTCTTTCGACAGCGCCCCGTTCCAGTACGGCTCGCCAACGTAACCGTTCTGATGCACAAACACGTTGTCGTCAGGATTGGCGTCCACCGCCGTGACTATCTCCACGGTGTTAACCAACTGCGTGTCCGGCGCGACGCTGTCGTCCAGCGCCAGGCGCAGGATAATCTGGTCGCCCCAATAGCCAGGCACAGACGGCGCTTCCAGGATAAACTGATCCGCCGTGCTGTTCTCTTCCCAGAAGCCGTAACCATTGGCTGAATACCAGGAGACAATGGTCGTGTCTGGCGGCAGCGTATCTACGATTGTCGCCATTTCGCTGGGTACAGGCCCATTGTTGCCGTACCACAATTGATAAGTAAACGTCTGTCCGGGAGCAGGGTTGCCCGGATTGATGTACTTGCCGATATACAGGTCGGGCGTGCCGGCAGCGACAGATACCTGCGCTTCCGCATGGTTGTTGCCATCATTGAAATCGTAGAGGGTGGCAATATCCGCCTGGTTCAACAGCGTTTCGCCCACCGCATTCATATTCAGCAGCACGACCTGGAAGCGACCATCCGCTTGCGCCGCCACGGGCCCAAACGCCCAGGCCGCTTGATCGCCGTCAATCACCGGAACAATGCCGCTGCTGTCGGCGACATACGTGGTGTTGGCGGGTAAGGTGTCCGTCAACCAGACCGTCGCCGCCGCCGCGTCGCCATCGTTGCGATAGTACAGGGTAAAAACGACTAAGCCATTGGGCGCTACCTGATCGTTGCCTTCCACCCACTTCTCCACGCGCATGTCCGCCGCCGGGTCGCGGAAGACATTAAACACCTGGTCGCCATCGGGTTCGCGGTAGCTCACCGCCAGGTCTTGCCCCGGCAGCACATCCCATTCCGAGACCGGATCCCACTGGCAGAAGTATGGTTCGGTTCCGTCTGGCGCGGCGGTAGATTGTTTGTTAGACGCTCCGCCAGGCGCGCCCCAGGGGTGACATTCAACGTCCAGCGTGTCCTGCAGCCAGGGGGCCAGAATCGCGCCGCCAATGCTGTCATCCTCCACGTCAAGGTCGCCGCCAATGGTGCCCAGGTGCAGCGCGTTATCCCAGCCGTCGTCTACGTGAACATAGACCCAATCGCCAGCAACCATGTCGGGTCGCTGCGGCTGCCAGGGTTCATCCAGGTTTGTGGAAAAACCGGTTTGCCCGCCCCACCAGGGGATTACCATGCTCTGCACGGTTGCCGTCGCTTTCACCGTCGCGCCATCGCTCTCCGTGACGGTGATCCAGACGGTGTGACCCGGTTCATACTGACCCTCCACCCATTCGTGGGCGTAGTTAGCCGAAACCTGGGGCAGCAATTCCTGGAAAACGTTGATGACGTGATCGCCATCCGGCTCCTCATAGCGCACGGCCACATCCTGGCCCGGTTGGATATCCCAAATGCCCGAAAAGTCGCAGGCGTAGCTGCCGCTATCAGCAGGCACGTCTGGTACGTCAATGCTGGGCCCGCCTTCCTGCCAGATTTCGCAGTGCACCATCAGGCTTTGTGGGGCAAACCAGGGCGCTTCAATTGCGCCCTCAATGGTATCTGCGTCCACATCCAGTTCGCCCGTAATCGCGCCAACCGGATCAACTGTCGCCGTCATGTCCAGGGATTCGGCCAGTACACTGTCTCCAGGTACAATGTCAATGGATTCAGGCTCCCATGGCCATTGCCAGGAGTTAAAGTCGCCGTTGTCGTCAGCCTCGCCAGCGACGGTGGCGCGAACGCCGCCGCTGTCTGTGACCGTGATGACCACCGTGGCTAACGGTTCGGTATGGACGTAAGCCCAGTTGTGACCGTAATTGACTTGCAGGTGCAGTTCGGTCAGCGGCGCGGAACGGTCAGCCGCCGCCGCGGGCCAGGCTAAAACAGACAACAGTAGAAAGAGACCAGCAAAGATGCTGGCTAATCCTCCAAAAAGTACGGAAGAGCGTTTCATCAGGATTCTCCTATTTTGGCGGCGGGTAGGCTATGATGAGGTGGCAGCAGAGACAACCCCGTCGGGGACAAACAGGTCACGTTGCGAGTCAGGAGGGCCTGGCTGAACTCCCATTCAAACAATACGTCTTTTATACAGTAGTCGTGCCGGCAAAATAGTGTAAAGTGATGATCAGCAGGAGTTTTGCTGACGAATGTCACTCATTTGCATGGGCAGATGATGAAGATTGGGAATTTGCAAATATGGTTGATTATGATCTGGTTCTAAAAAATGGCACGATTGTGACAGCGGCGGGAACAGACGCGGCTGATGTGGGGGTGCGGGGGGGGGAGATTGCCGGCATTGCCCCCCACCTCCACGGCGCGCAAGAAATTGATTGCCAGGGCCTCCTTATCACCCCTGGCGCGGTGGACGTTCACGTCCATCTGCAATACCCCATTGGCTCCCTGACCACCACTGACGATTTCTTCACGGGCACGCGGGCGGCGGCGTTGGGGGGAACCACCGCGGTCATTGATTTCGTCGAAGCCCAACCGCAGCAGTCTCTGCTGGATGCCCTGGCGCAGCGGCAGGCGCTGGCGGCGGAGCGCGCCATCATTGATTACGGCTTTCACATGACCATCACCCCCCACGACATCCCCAAACTGGCACAGGTGGCTGACGTAGTGGCGGCTGGCTGTCCCAGCTTTAAGCATTACATGGCTTACAGCTTCCGCCTGCACGATGGTCAACTGCTGCAATCCTTCCAGGCCATTCGCCGCGCGGGCGGGCTGCCCATTGTCCACGCCGAAAATTGGGATGTGATTCAAACGCTGGTGCAGCAAAACCTGGCGATAGGGCGCAGCGATCCGCGCTGGCATCCGCGCAGCCGCCCGGCGCTGATGGAAGGGGAAGCCGCCGGGCGGGTCATTAACCTGGCGGCATTGGCAGAAACGCCGCTGTACATTTTCCACGTCTCCTGCCAGGCGGTAGTAGAGCGCATTGCCGCCGCCCGCGCCGGAGGGCAGCCCGTCTTTGCCGAAACCTGCCCGCAATATCTGTTGCTGGATGACAGCCTGTTTGACCGTCCAGAGGCGGCAGGGGCGCTGCCCGTGTGCGCGCCGCCGCTGCGCCCGCTGGGGGAACAGGAGCCGTTATGGATGGCACTGGCGCGGGGAGATTTGCACGTCATTTCCACCGACCATTGCCCGTTCTGGCTGGCGGACAAAGCGGCGGCGTTGGGGGATTTCAGCCGTATTCCAGGGGGTCTGCCTTCTATTGAAAGTCGCTTTGCCCTGGCTTACACTTTTGGCGTGGGCGCGGGACGGCTGTCGCTATCGCAGTGGGTGGATTGTTGTTGCACAATGCCGGCACAACTCATGGGCTTCACGAAAAAAGGGCAAATTGCGGTGGGCTATGACGCTGACCTGGTGGTGTTCGACCCCCGCCAACCCGTCACGCTCTCTACCAAGACACTGCACGAAAATGTGGATTGGACGCCGTATGACGGCTTCCAACTCACCGGTTGGCCCCGCCACACACTCAGCCGCGGTCAATGGCTGGTGCGCGATGGGCAGTTCGTGGGGCAGCCGGGCCAGGGTCGCTTTGTGGCTCGTCGCCTGGCGACTACGTGAGCCGCTGTTTGGCCTGTTTGCTTACACCTGCACAGGGGCAAAGTTGGAGAAGTGGGCATCCTCTTGAGCTGTAAGAACATAAACATCCCGTAGGCGCGAATCTATCGTGATGGCCCGATGAACATGAACATCCATGTAGAGAGCAATCGTCATTCAAGCAAACCCTGGTCACGTAAGCGTGTAGCTAATGGCGAGGAACCTGCTGTCTGGCGTGATTGTTCCGCGTAGTTTAGGCGGCGTTCAATATCAGCATCAAGTGTTTCCTTGTGTTCCCAATAGTAAGCTAACGCCGAGTGAATCTGACTCATCGTCAAATAAGGGTGCTGAAAATGAAGCTCTTCGGGACTCCAACCATAGGCTTTCTGGGCGATAACTAACTCAATGACCTTCATGGTCGTGCCGGCAACATATGGTACACCCTTATCATCGAGGCGAATGTGTTCATATGAAGTAGTAGCAGGATAAGATGCGCTCATTACATACTCCTTGAGAACTAACTTGGTGCTTTCATTGCATCACAACATCCCAATACTGTTATCATCGTAGCGATGGCAATTGGGGGTGGGTGTGGTTTGTTTCCATTTGTGAAAGCGGCTACAATGATTTACATGGCTAACGAACCGCTGACGCAAGAGATGACAAAAATAGACGCTGTTTCGCTGCGCCAGGATTGGCGTGCTTTTTTGCACATGTTGGTGGTCCTGTTCAAGCTGCGGGTGGTGTCGCTGCTGCTCATGGCTGCCGTAGGCGGGGCATTTCTGGGAGCGGCGGGGTGGCCGGGGCTGGGGCGCTTGCTGCTGGTGCTGGTCACAGGTGGGCTGGCAGCTTCGGGGGCCGCATCGCTAAACCAATACCTGGAACGGAACAAAGACGGGGCCATGGGACGCACCCACAAGCGCCCCCTGGTGAACGGAGATATTCCCAACCCACGCTGGGTGTTGTATGCCGGCACAGCGATGATTTTGATTCCTGTAGCCGCCACGCTCCCATTTAATCCCGCCCTGGCGTTTTTTCTGCTGTTGGGAGCCGTCATTTACGTGGGCATTTATACGATTTGGCTCAAGCCGCGCACGCTGCTCAACATTGTCATTGGCGGCGCGGCGGGCAGCGCGGCAGTAATGACCGGCGGCGCAGCCGTAGACGCCTGGCGCGACCCGGCAGTCATTGTGCTGGCCCTCCTCGTTTTTTTGTGGACGCCCACCCATTTTTGGAGCCTGGCGATTTTGTATCGGGATGATTATGTGCGCGCGGATGTGCCCATGCTGCCGGCAAGGGTCAGCGTGCAGCAGGCTTCCTGGTGGGTCTTGTCGCATACCCTACCCACTGGTTTAGCTACATTAGGGCTGGTCCTGACGCCAGCCTTGGGCTGGCTTTATTTCGTACCCGTTGCCCTGTTAACGGCTGACCTGCTGCGGCGCAACATCCGCCTGATCCGCCAGCCCACCCCCCGCCATGCCAAATCCCTCTTCCTGGCTTCCAATATCTATCTGACCGCCGTTTTGTTCTTCATTTTCGTAGATACGCTACTGTAAAACCAGACCTGCCCGTAAGGAATCCTCAATGTCTTTCTGGCAAGGCAAAAAAGTTGTCATCACGGGAGCCACCGGCTTTTTGGGCAGCGCCCTGGCGCAGCGATTGGCGACAGCGGGGGCGCGCGTCACGGGTCTGGGGCGTAACCTGGCGGCAGTAGCCTACCTGGAAAAAGCCGGCGTGACGCTGCAGCGGGCTGACTTGCTGGACGGGGACGCCATGCGAGAGGCTATGGCCGGGCAGGAAATTGTGTTTCACGCTGCTGCCTGGCTCAGCGGGCGGCATGGCCAGGAAAGCGACGCCTATAAGTTGAATGTCACGGCGGTGCGAGAGTTGGTGCGGATGGCGCAGGCTGCCGGCATCTCTCGCTTCATCCACATCAGTTCCGTTGCCGCCTATGGCCCACCCCGCGATGGGGACATCCTGGAAACCCAACCCGTCGCCGTGCAGCAGTCATACGTCTACGGACGCACCAAAGCAATGGGGGAAGTAGAAGCCCGCCAACTGGCTCAGGAGTTGGGACTCCCGCTGGTCATCATCCGTCCTGGCATGGTCTACGGGCCCCGCGCCTACGGTTGGACCATCAACATGCTCAGCCTGGTGCAAAAACGCACGCCCGTCATCCTGGGGCGCGGCGACGGCTATGCCTGCCCTATCTATATTGATAACCTGATAGACGGGCTGCTCCTGGCTGGTTCGCAGCCTGCCGCTGCCGGGCGCGCCTTTAACTTCTGCGATCCGCCCATTACCTGGCGGCAGTTTTTTGATTACTATGGCGCCATGTGCGGCAAATCGCCCGTGCGTTTGCCGTTGGCGGCAGCCCTGTTGATCGTCAAACTGCTGTACCCGCTGGGGCTTTCGCCTGGCGGCATCACGCCCGATCTGCTGCAATTTTATACCGCCAAAGCCCGCTACCCCACCACCCAGGCGGAGCAGTTGTTGGGCTACCAGCCCCGCGTGGGCATAGACGAGGGAATGCGCCGCGCCGAAACCTGGCTGCGCCAGCAAGGCTATCTCCCCCAATCGCAATCGCCACTGTAATCGGATTTTCTCGATTACGATTACGAAAGCGATAACGATTTGTATGTTGGGTCATGATTACGCTGTTGACGCTTTTTCTCGCCCTCCTGCTCAGCGCGCCCCTTTTCTTGTTCTTCCACTGGCTGATCATTGACACCGAAGGCGTATTCCTGGGCCAGCGTGCCGTCGTCTGGCTCTACGATTTGACCGCTTACCGTTACGACGCCGTAAAAGCGTTTGACGCCGAAGATGAGTATTTTCTGGTATGCCGGCCCGTGTTAGAGGCGTTGGGCGACCAGCCTGCCCCCCTGCTGTTGGATGTAGCCACGGGCACCGGACGTGTGCCTTTGGCGCTGCTGCAGCAGCCTGAATTCGCGGGCTTCATCACTGGCGTGGATGCGTCCGCCAGAATGTTAGCGGAGGCGCAGCGCAAACTGATGCCCTATACCGACCGCTGCCAGCTTTGCCGGCATCCGGCTGTGCCCCTCCCTTTTTCTGACGCCCAATTTGACGCCGTCACCTGCCTGGAAGCGCTGGAGTTTTTGCCATCGGCAGAAGCTGCCTTGCGCGAAATGGCTCGCGTGCTGCGCCCTGGCGGCGTCCTGATTGCCACGCGGCGCAAAGGCAGAGAGTCTCGCCCTTTCCTGCACCGCCGCCATTCAGAAGCGCAAATGATTCGCCTGCTGGAGCGAATTGGTTTGACCGATATTCATTGCCAATTGTGGCAAATCAACTATGATCTGATCATAGCGCGCAAGGAACGAACCACTCATCCTTAACCACCACACACCACAAGGAGATTCACCTATGCTTCTCTCCCAATCTCTCCGCCGGTTCGGCTTATGGGCTATGTTGGCGCTGGCGCTGCTGGCGCTGCCGGCATTTGCCGCCAAGGATCCTATACCTGACGCTGACGCCCTGGCTGCCAGCCTGACCGAATTCCCCCTCCCCACCGCCGGGCTCCAGCCGGTGGGCTGGCGCACAGCCACCGCGCCGCGCACGGGCGGCGGCACGTTTAACCTGCTCGTCATCTACCCGGCCACTGCCGCCGGCTTCGATGCCCCCTTTGACCCCAGCCAGGGCCCCTATCCTGCCGTTTCCTTTGGTCACGGCTTTTTCCAACATCCAGACCGCTACCAACCCACCCTGGAACACCTGGTCAGCTACGGTTACATTGTCCTGGCGCCTGAATCAGAGCTAGGGCTTTTCCCCAGCCATGCCCAATTTGCCCAGGACTTGAGCGACGCCCTGACCTGGCTGGAAAATGAAAACACCAACGCCGCCTCGCCCTTTTACCAGAGCGTGGCTACCGACCGTTTTGGGTTGTCTGGGCACTCCATGGGCGGCGGCGCCAGCATCCTGACAGCGGCGGCAGACAGCCGCGTTAAAGCCGTGCTCAACATGGCTGCCGCCGAAATCAACCCTTCAGCCAAAGCCGCCATGGCCAATGTGCAGGCCCCCATCAGCCTGCTCTCTGGCAGTGAAGACGCCATCGTGCCCTATGAAACCAATGGGCAAGAAATGTATGACAACGGCAGCGCCCCCCGCCTGCTGCCCCTGCTGATAGGCGGCTACCACTGCGGCTTCCAGGATAACCCGTTTCCGCTCTTTTGCGATGATGGTTCCATGGACGCGCAAACGCAGCTTGAACTGACGCGCCAGCATCTGGTCGCCTTCTTTGGTCTCTACCTGAAACACGACCAGAGCTATTGGCCCTATGTCTGGGGGCCATTCACGTTGACAAATCCCCTGGTGACGGTGGAATCCGATCCAGGCATGACCCTGGCTCCGTTCGCCCAAACGCAGCAGGGCAGCCCCGGCGCAACCCTTTCCTATACGGTGACTTTGACCAATGACGACAGCGCGCCGAACAGCTACGGCGTTTTCAAAGCAGGTAATCAATGGCCCGCCACGGTGACGCCAACGCAAACGCCTGTTCTCAACCCTGGCGAGACGGCTACCATTCTGGTAGAAGTCACGGTACCTGGCTCTGGCAGTAACCGCGACCTGCTGATCCTCAGCGTCCGCTCCAATAACGATGGTCTGACGCGGCAGGATGCCTATATCGTCAGC
>JAGVTM010000526.1 GCA_019136785.1 Chloroflexota bacterium
ACTTGTGGTGAGCACAGCCGTACCATCGCCTACCCGATTTTGGAAAATCGGGCTACAACGGCACACTATGACGACTGCAACCGCTTTTCATAAATGCGATACTTCTTATACACCTTGCCTGAAAACAACTCAATGCCGCGATTCATCATGTCGTTGGTCTCCAAAATCCAGGACGCTTCCGCCCACTTGTAGCCAGCCGTGTAAGCCACTTTAGCCGTCTCATAATAGAGCAGCGCATCCACGCCGCGGGCGCGGTATGCCTGCACCACCCCCAGGGCGATGACCCGGATCCAATCCGCCTTACGCTTATTCAAAATCATGCGCGCCGCGCCAATGTAGGAGCCAATCACCGAAGCGCCAGGGCGCGCCCGGCCCAGCGGTTCGTTGACATTGGGCGTGCTTAAGGAAAAGCCAACCGGCTCCCCGTCCTGCTTTTCACACATGAAGATCAGGCGCGGGTCCAGAATGGGGCGCAGCCCTTCTGCCAACCGCTCAATTTCCCCATTCGTCATGGGCACAAATCCCCAGTTTTTCTCCCAGGCATTGTTGTAAATGTTTTTGATGCGAGCCACCTCAGCATCCCAATCCTTGAGGTTGACCGGGCGCACAACCAGGTTGTTCCTTTCCTGTGCCTTCTGCGCCACGCGCACCACTTTGGGCGGAATCTTGCCCGGGGCAGACACCTCCGCCAGGTCTATCTTCCAGGCTAACAAATCCATTGCCTTCTCAAAGCCCGCTGCGTTTAGAAAATCAACATAGTAGGGAGGGTTGTAAGTCATCAAGAGAACGGGCGGCATGTGAAAACCTTCAATTAACGTGCCGCATTCGTCGTTGGTAGACAGGTTCATGGGCCCCTGCAGCCGCTCTGCGCCCCGCTGCCGCCCCCATTCGGCGGCAGTATCCAGCAGCGCCAGCGCCGCTTCGCGGTCATTTAGCACTTCAAAGATGCCAAAATGGGCCACGTTCTCGTTGTGGAACTGGTTATGGCGGTGGTTCAAAATAGCCGCAATCGTACCGACAGCCCGCCCGTCACGAAAAGCGATAAAGTAATCGGCTTCAGCGTGTTCAAAGAAAGGATTCTTCTTTTTGTCGAAAAATTCCAGCCGCTCGAAATAGAGCCAGGGGACCCAGTCAGGATCGTCGCGATAGACGTCCCAGGCCACTTTGATAAACTGGCGCAGTTGTTTATCAGTTTGCACACGTTCGATTGTCAGGCTCATAATCTATTTCCTCTCAACGCTGGCATAATCTGGCACAGGCAGGGTAATCGCCCGCAGCGGCAGTCAGGCGCATTGTAACATGGGGCGGCAAATTTTGCCGATATTGAGGACAAACCAGATGACAAAAGTCTGACCAGATTACAAAAGTCTGGCAGACTTTTGTAATCTCTGGCGCGCCTACAAAAATCGGGGACGCTGCAAACCCATTTGCGCCAGCCGCGCCTTGTGGCGGGCAACTTTCTTTTCCTCGTAAAGGCGGGCAAACTGCGCCTGCGCCGCCTGGTAAGCGGCAGCATCCCCCGTTATTTCCCACAACGCATAACCAATTTCCGCCTGTATGTCTGCCTGTATCTCCGCCTCAAAACTACTCGCCTGCAGCTGCAGCAGTCGCGTTTGCGCCTGCTCCAGCGCGCCGCCCACAGCCAGCAGACGAGCCGCCAGCAGTTCGCTCATGGCATGGTACTGCGTGCGCCCAATCTCTGCGGCTAGCTGCCCCCCTTCTTCATTAGCCTGCTGCGCCTCTTCATAACGCCCCAGAGCAAACAGACATTCGGCGTAGGAAACCAACACCCAACACAAATAGTAATGCGCGCCCGCCTGGCGTAGATGGGGGATGGCCTCGGCAAACAGTGGCAGCGCCTCGGCGTAACGGGCCTGGTATTTGAGCGTGTCCCCCATATTGCCCAGATGACGCGCCACACCAGCCATCGCGCCGGCGGCGCGATCCAGGGCCATAGCCCGCTCATAATAAGCCGCGGCGCGGCGATATTGGCCCATTTCCATGTGCACGTTGCCCGTGTTGCCCAACAGCGTGGCTTGCATGGATTTGTCGCCTAGCTCCTCAGCCAGCTTCAGGGCGCGCCGATAATGTTCCAGCGCTTCGTCAAAGCGGTAGCGTCGCCGCGCCAGCACGCCCAGACCCCCAGTGCACATGGCCATGCCCCGTTTATGGTTGAGTTCCTCCGCAATCTGCAACGCCCGGCGGTAACAATCATGCGCTTTGTCCAATTCGTCCTGCTGCCAGTGCAGCAACCCCTGGTTTTGGGTGAAACGGCCAATGTTTTCACGGTGATTCAGCCGTTGGGCAATGGTTAAAGCCTCCTGGATATGGGCAATAGCCTCGGCATAGGCGCCCGTATCCTTGTAGATGAGGCTGAGGTTGGCGTGGTTTTCGGCAGCCTGCATCTCCAGTCCCAAAACGTGGTTAATGCGCAGCGCCTGCTCTTGCGCCCGAATGCACGCCTCCACAGCCCCACGATTCCGGTGTACCGAGCCAAGAATGCCCCAGATATGGGCCATATCCGCGGAGCCATCCTGCACCACTTGCAAAGCCCGTTCCAGGGCGGCGACGGATTGTTCATATTCGCCGCGTAGTTCGTGCAGACGGCCCAGAGCGATAAATGCCGGCACGCTCCACCCCTCATCCCCCGTGTCAATCACCTGCTGCGCCAGCCCCATAGCCGTTTCCAGGTCGCCTAACTTCTCGCAAAAGACAACCTGCGCCAGCCGCATCTGGTTAACCAGCGACAACGGCGCGCGCACGTGCGCCAGCGCCAGCGTGGCCGCCTCATACCCTTCCCGATACAGCCCCTTGAACTGGTAAAACTCGCTCAGGTGCGGCAGCGCCGGCGCCAACAGACTGGCAGCCTGATGCCCTACCGCCCACTGCCAGGCGGCGCGGATGTTGTCCAGGTCCGCCTGAATACGGGCGACGGCTGCCGCCGTCGCCGCGGCCGGCTGGGCCGCGACCAGCGCCAGGTACCAGGCAGCGTGCCGCTGCGCCAGCGCCGGTTCATCCGCCAGGTAAGCGCGGGCAAACTGGCGCAAGACAGGGTGCAGGCTGAAGCGTCCATTTTCCAGCCGCTGCAGCAGCGCGTGATCCAGCAGCACGGCGACGCTGGCGACCGAAGCGGTGGTGACGGCTTGAGCCGCCTCCAGAGTAAAGCTCTCCTGGAAACAAGTCATTTCACTGAAGGCGGCGCGAGCATCTGCCGGCAGCAGCGACCAGGCATGATCAAAAATAACGCGCAAACTGCGGTGTCGCTCTGGCATGTCCCGCCGCGTAGCCACCAGCAGTTCCACCCCGGCGGCAATTTGCGCCGCTAACTGGTCGGCAGAGTAAAGCTGCAGCCAACTGGCGGCGATCTCCAGCGCCAGCGGCATGCCCGCCAGCAGGCGGCAAATGTCGCCAACTGGCGCGGCGTTCCGTTCATCCAACTGGAACGCCGGGCGAGTCTGCTGCGCTGCGCTCACCAAAAGCTGCACCGATGGGTAAGCCGCCATCTCGCCGGCGGAGAGGTCAGGCGGCGGCGTGGGCAGCCCCACCAGCGGCAAACGCCATTCGCCGCGCAAATTGAGCGGCAGGCGGCTGGTGACCAGCAGGCGCGTCTGCGGCGCCTGCTGCAAAATCTGTTCCACCGCCCGCGTATCCGGCAGCAGTTGCTCGTAGTTGTCCAGCACCAACAGCAGCGGCGGCGACTGCAAATGGAAAAAGGTACTATCGCCGTCGTCGTCGCCGTCGAAATCAAGCTGCGCTTGCAGCCGCGCCAGCACGTCCGCCGCCGACAAACCATGCCTGCCCACCGTCACCCCCAACTGCTGCCCTAACGTCTGCCACAATAACTGCTGCGTGGTCACAGCGCTAAGGGGCACAAAATAAGCCTCGCCCGCGCTGACCTGCGCCACCCAGCGGGCAGCCGCCGCCATAGCCAGCC
>JAGVTM010000576.1 GCA_019136785.1 Chloroflexota bacterium
GGCGCGCCCACTGCTCGTAATGCCGTCATGTTTGGCCCGGCGGGCTTTGCTTACGTTTATTTCACCTATGGGATGCACTGGATGTTTAACGTGGTGACCGGTCAGCCAGGCGAAGCCAATGCGGTGCTAATCCGCGCCTTACAGCCGGAAGAAGGAGAAACCGTCATGGCTCGCTGCCGTGCGGATCGCCTCCGCCGCCAGTGGACCAATGGGCCGGCCAAGCTGACCCAGGCGCTGGCTATTGACGACACGCTAAATGGGGCAAACCTTTTCCAGCCCGGTGGGGTTATATGGATGGAGGAGGCGCTTGCCGTGCTGCCTGCCGAGATTTGCAGCGGCCCCCGCATAGGGTTGGGACAGACGCCGGAACCCTGGTATTCCATGCCCTGGCGTTTCTGGCTGTGCCAGAATCCCTTTGTCTCTCCCCATCGCTAAAGGTTGCTGAGACTGGCCCAGTCTTTCAGGACTGCGCCAGTTTGGAAATCGCGTAATGCCTAATGCGCGGCGGCGCACCACAGCCTGTGCGCGCCGCCGAAGGCGGCGATGGCTTGCTGAAGCAAGAATGAAAATCTGTAGCGCAAACTGTTTGCACGTTGAGAAAATAATCGGGTAATCTCGCCGCCTCTGCCAGAGAAGGGGTAATGGTGGGCGAGGGGCGCGCAGCGCCCCTCGCTCTCTCCGAAAAGCCCCCTTCCCCCTTTAGGGGGAAGGGGGTTGGGGGATGGGGGTTTGCTTCCCCCGTTTATCGAACTATTTTCTTAAACCTCAAACATTTTGCCCTACATTTTCTCCGCGTCCGCGCTGCCAAGCGGCGTCAGCGTCTCCGCGCGAGACTGTTTTTGAAGCCCTGTCCCCTTCGGCAGGCTCAGGGCAGGCTCTTCGGCAGGCTCAGGGCAAGCTCTGAGCGCGGACGGCTGCCGTCCGTCGTCGAAGGAATGGGCGGGTTGCCAACCCGCCCGACGATACGCTATTTTCGAAGGAGGCAAGATGAAGCTGCTAGAGGGAAAGAAGGCGCTGATTTTTGGCGTTGCCAATAAGAATTCCATCGCCTGGGGCATTGCCCAGGCGCTGCATGAGCATGGCGCGGAAATAGGCTTTAGCTATGGCATTCCTCAGCTAGAAAAGCGGGTGATGCCCCTGGCGGAGCAGTTGGGTGTCACGTTCGTGGAAAAGTGTGACGTCACCCAGGACAACGAGTTAGACGAGGTATTTGCTAAAGCTGCGGCGCACTTTGGCGCGTTGGACGTGCTGGTGCATTCGGTGGCTTATGCCAAGCAAGATGATTTGACCGGGCGCTTTGTCAATACCAGCCGGGATGGATTTGCCATGGCGCTAGATATTAGCGCCTACAGCCTGGTAGCCATGGCGCAGCGAGCGGCGCCGCTGATGCCGGCAGGCGGCAGCATCCTTACCATGACCTACTATGGCGCGGAAAAGGCTGTGCCCCATTACAACGTGATGGGTGTGGCCAAAGCTGCCCTGGAAGCCAGTGTGCGCTACTTGGCGGCAGACCTGGGCCCCAATGGCATTCGCGTCAACGCCATTTCTGCCGGGCCGATTAAGACGTTGGCGGCTGCCGGCATTTCCGGCTTCCGCAAGATGTTGACCTACGTGGGCGAACGCGCCCCGCTGCGCCGCAATGTAGACCAGGACGAGGTGGGACGCACCGCTCTATGGCTGTGCAGCGACCTCAGCAGCGGCGTGACCGGTGAAGTGATCTACGTGGATGCGGGCTACCATATTTTGGGTATGCCTGAACCGCCGGAAAACTGGGAGTAGGGGCGCAATTCGCATGGAACTATCAGGCAAAATCGCCGTTGTCACCGGCGCGTCCAGCGGCATCGGCGCCGCTACGGCGCGGCTGCTGGCGCAAAAGGGAACGCGCGTTGTCTTGTTGGCGCGCCGCGAAGATAAACTGGCGCAGGTGCGTGGCGACATTCTGACCCAGGGCGGGCAGGCAGACGGCTATCCGGTTGATCTCACCAATGCCGCCGCTGTCGCCTTTGTAGGGCGCTCCATTTTAGCCGAGATTGGCCCCCCGGACGTCTTAATCAACAACGCCGGCGCCGGGCGCTGGTTGACGGTAGCCGAGACGCCGCCGGAAGAAGCCGTGCAGATGATGGCTGCCCCTTATTTTGCCGCGTTTAACGCCACACACGCTTTTTTACCCGCCATGCTGGCGCGCAACAGCGGTCATATCCTGAACGTGACTTCTGTGGCTTCCTATGCTGGCTGGCCCGGGGCCACAGGTTACATAGCGGCACGCTGGGCGATGCGTGGTTTTACGTTGGGATTGCGGGCGGATTTACATCACACCCGCATTGGCGTGACCTTGTTTGCTGCCGGCAAAGTAGAGACCCCCTATTTTGCCCGTAATCCTGGCAGCGAAGAGCGAATACCGGGCCTCAGCCGGATTGTACCTACCCTGTCGGCGGCGCAGGCCGCCGCCGCCATCGTGCGCGCGGTGCAGCGGGAGCAGCGCGAAGTGATTGTGCCGCCGATGGCTGCCGTGTTTGTGCAATTGCACAAATTCCTGCCAGGGGTAATAGATCGGCTGCTGATTCGGACCGGCTGGCAGGAATAAAGATCTGGCTCGTTTACTTTTCGGCAGGCTGTTCCAGCATTTGCAGTTGCTGGAAACGGATCGTGGTGGGATTGTTGAAACTCTGGACCACAATGCCCACCTGCGCCCCTGAGGTGGGACCACGACCTGTCCACAGTTTTTCACGATTGACGCGAACGACAATTGTCTCTTCCTGACGTTCTATTTGTATTTCATTGCCGGCAGCGCCAGGTCGCACGTGTGGCCAGGTTTGCCAGGGCAGCAGGGCATGTTCCTGACCACTTTCGTATAGCCATATAGCAACATAACCCGTGGGCGACACGGCGGCAGCCAGATAACCGGCCGGGCTGCCCCATGCCAGACCATAAGCGGCATCCAGATCGCCGCTCTCCCAGGCAGCGGTTAGCCGGATGTCCAGGCGCGATTCGGGTGGCGCTGCGGCTACCCACGCTAGCTGTGAGGTTGCGGCGGGCAGCGTAACCGGCTCCAACTGCATGGAGTGGGCAGGCAGCGTGGCGGGCGTGGGATCGGTCAGGCCGGCGCTTATGGCTAGAATTCCGCCAATTGCTGCCAGCAGCACGCCCACCGCCGCCAGCCCGAGCCAGCGCATGGTTGCCAGTGAAGGGGTTGTATACGGTTTCATCACAGGTTCGATAACTGCGTCATGACGACTGTTCCTCTCTATCAGAAAATAGCCCATTATTATGACCTGACCCACGCCGCCCTGCAGGTGGATATACCGTTTGCGCGCGCTTTGGGCGTAGAGGCTGGAGGCCCCGTTTTGGAATTGGGCTGCGGTTCGGGGCGGCTGCTGCTGCCGCTGGCCCGCGCTGGCTTGCCGGTGACGGGGGTAGACAACGCTCCGGCCATGCTGCAGCGGGCGCGCCAGAAGCTGGCTGCCGAATCCCCTGCCGTGCGCGAGCGGGTGACGTTGGTAGAAGCTGATATGACCAGTTTTGACCTGCCGCAGCGCTTTGCCCTGATCCTGCTATCTTACAATACGCTGATGCACCTGCCGCCAGCCCAAATGAAGCTGGCGCTGCGAGCGGCCGGGCGTCACCTGCTGCCGGCAGGTCGCCTGTTCATTGATCTGGCGAATCCACTGGATCTGGCCCATACGCCGACCGATCAGCTGCTCACGCTGGAGCGGGTGTTTACCGATCCAGAGACGGGGGACCTGGTGCTGCAATGCGCCAGCAATTTATTAGACCTGGAGCAGCAGAAGTTACAGGTTACCTGGATATATGACGCCGCGCCGCCTGCCGGCGGCACAGTACAGCGCCTGGTAACGCAGGTGGACTTTTACTATCTGTATCCCCATGAGATAGAGTTGCTGCTGACAGAGGCGGGCTTGAGGCTGGCGGCTCT
>JAGVTM010000004.1 GCA_019136785.1 Chloroflexota bacterium
GGCAGTCGCCTGATGTCGCTAGTCTGGGATGAAGAGGATGGCTGGATTTTCGTAGGGGATACGCTGGGCTATAAGGTACGCAGCTTCGACTTCGTATCCGGCTATTGATCGCCACAGTGCGCCGCCCTACGGGTGACGATACAGGGCTTCCAACTCATCTACGTGGCGGGCAATGGTGTGTACAGGCTGGATGCCCAGGCTGAGCTGCACCAGTTTTTCAGGGGTGCGCCATAATTCCAACAAGGCGGCGCGCAGGGCGGCGCTGTCGCCGGGGGGAAAGAGCAAGCCGTCAACGCCTGGGCGCACCCGTTCAGCCAGCGCGCCCAGGTTGGAGGCCAGCACGGGAATGCCGGCAGCAAACGCTTCCTGCACAACCAAAGCCGCCGTCTCATACCAGAGCGACGGCACAACCAACACGTCCAGGTGTACCAGTTCTGTCCACAACTGCTGGCGGTCAACCGGCCCGCGGAAGTGAATGCCCTGGTGCTGGGCCATCGCCTGCAGGTCGTGGACGTAATCAGGGAATGTGGTTAGATCGCCAAAAATGGAGAGGTTGATGCTGTCTGCCGGCATTCCATTCACCGCTTCCACCAACACATGCACCCCCTTCTGCCAGCTAATCCCGCCCACATACCCCACTTGTAAACGACCTGCGGCCGGGCGCGTGCGCGGCGGCATGTGGGGCGGCAGCGCAATGCCGTGGGGCACGACCTGGATAAGCGATGCCGGCAGCCCCAGCCCCACATACAAATCCCGCACAAACCGCGTGGGCGCAATCAGCCGGCTAGCGCCCTGCCACACCGGACGCAGCCGCGCCGCCCGCGCCGCCAGCAGCGGCGCCAGCGCCGGCGACAGGGGCCAGAGAACATCCTGCCCACCTCTGCCGGCGGACGCCCGCGCCAGGGCGCAACGAGCGCAGTTAAGCCACAGGCGGGGCCCCGCGCAAATCGCCTGGCTGTAATTCGTCACCAGTTGCGCATTGGCGCATACCCACCAGAAATCGTGCAGCGTGACCAGATAAGGGATGCCTTGCTGGCGCAGCAGCGAAATCAAGCCGGCAGGCAGACCCATTAAGTGCTGCACGTGCGCCACGTCGGGCCGGCTGTCCCCCAAAACCTGGGCCAGCGCCGCCGTCAACGTCTGGTCGCCAAAGGTCGCCAGAAAGCGGCGGGTAGGCGTCGCCGGGCGGGACACAGCCGCCCACACCCTGACGCCGCTGCCCTCGCGCCATCCTTCCAGGCAGGTTTCTTCCCCATCGCGGCGGAAAAACACAGATACATCATGCCCCCGCGTCGCCAACTGCGCCGCCAACTGCTGCGTATATAACTCCGTTCCGCCCACAAAATCGGGCGGGTATTGGTGCACGACGTGTAAAATACGCATAGCAATTTGTATTGTGTTTCCTCCTGTTTTACCCACTGATAAGGATACACTATTTTGAGGAAACCATCCTCTACCGTCAAGTGTCATTCCGAGCGGAGTCTTCGGAGCGAGGAATCCCTGCCGCCGTTGCCCGCCATCTGTCTTGTCCCGCCAGGGCGTAGGGATTCCTCGGAAGATGCTTCGGCAGGCTCAGCACAGGTTCTCGGAATGACACAGGCAAACTCGGAATGACAATTTAGCGCCGAATTTGTAAAGGCGCATCGGTTGTTTTTGAACCATGCCAAATTGCCCACCACGATTAAGCGCAGCGGTGCAGCGCTCCCCCTACATGCATCACCTCAGTCTTTATCACCCGCCAGACTCATAGACAGCACAACGAGACCCAGACCATGTAACCAGCGCAGGCAGCCGACAATCCCGGCCTGATCGGTTACGATGTTGGTGATTGTGGTGGCGTGAATCTGCTCATTTGCAGACACATGAATGGCGACCTTCCTATCGGAAGCAAACCATTCTAACCACGAGTCATCAAGCTGCCCCTGTATTATTATGGTGTAGACGCCGCTTTCTTGCGGCTCTTTGATGCGTTTCATGTCGGTTCTCAATGCTAAGCCAGTCCCAGCGCCACGCCTAATACCAGTACAATAAGTAATCGTCTAAAAATTACTCCCCGTTTTAGAAGTTCAACTTCTCTGAAGAAGCTGTGCCGTCTGAACCAGCCTGCCCCGGAACCAGCCCCGGATGATGCTTTCAGCCACAATCAAATTGGGGACCCAGCACAGCCAGGCCACGACCTCGTAGCCGGCACTCGCACCAAACAGCATGATGGTCAGCGGCATCCATAGACGGAGCGTCACCCCGGCGAAGGTCAATCCAAAGTTGCGAATCATCCATGCCCGGTGACTCGCTGTGTCACCCCGCCGGATGGCGCGGTATGCCTCTAAGCCTGTGTAGAACCAAGCCACTGCCAGCAAGCCCAGTCCCAGGCTGGCGGCAATCCCAGCGTAGGCATAGAAAGCCATGTAAAAGCCTGCCATGCTGCCCAACAAGATGCCAACCAGGTAGATCCGGCCCAGCCAACGGTGGATGGCCGGGCGCTTCGCCCGCAGCCGACCCAGAAACAGGAACGGACCTACCCCCAACGCCAGCACACCACCTACAACATGAGTCATGATGCCCAGCTCATGGGCAATATATACATTACGCTGTTGAGGGAAAAATACGTCTGGGTTCAGCGACAAGTAACGGCTGGCAAGCAGCACAATGCCCAGTGACAGAAAAGTCATCAATCCCCAACCCAAACGTCCCAGTTGTTTACTCATTTCAAAATCTCCTTTTCAAATGGTTGATAGTCCAATTGCCAGTAATTGACCGTGCCAGTATCGTAGTAGCCGGTGATGAACTGCTCAAAGGCTTCTGGCTGTAGCCCTTCCACGCCATTGACATGCCCAAACCCTGGCAAAAGAACCATCTGGGCATTGTCATAGTTCAGTCTAATTCAGGAAGCGCTTCCGGTAATCACATGGAGCATGTAGTCTGGTAGGGAAAGCATGTAGTCTTATAATGGTCGTTCATTCAAGCCAGGAAGTCCAGATCGCGGGCGCGAGCGATGGCATCAGCCCGTGAGGACACGCCCAACTTGCCATACAAGCTTTTGACATGGTAGCGGACGGTATTGACGCTGATGACTAATTCATTGGCGATGGCCTGGTAAGTCAGGCCTCTGGTCATGCGTTGAACTATCTCTATTTCGCGGGCAGAGAGCGCTTCCACCAATTCGGGGTGAGAGAGGGCCACCGGAGGTTGGGCGTTCTGTGATTCAAACACTGCCAGAATGGCGCGAGCGTGTGGATGATTGGGCAGCTGCTTCAGTAACGCTTCCAGATAATGCCGATCCTTCACGAACAGAAACAGTTCCTGCTCCGGAAGGGCCACATCCAGCGACATGGAGAGATCATTGAGGGCCAGTTCAATATCAGGCTGAGCGATGGCGCGCAGGTTCAGGGCTTCAACCAACACCCCGTCCCATTGATTACTCTGAGCCTGATCGATCAAGTCAGCCAGGGTTTCCAGTACGCTTTCACGTTGACGAGCATCTTGCTGAAGCAGCGCCACTTCGAGCTGATAACGAACTACATTCAACCGGTACCATTCGTCTCGTTTGACCATGATCCGCTCAAGCAACTGACCAGCTCGCTCAACCTCATGCAGCAGTAGGAAACCATGAGCCATCCATAATATGCGGTACTCTTTAATCGTATCCGGCCCAGTCACCTGTTGGCCGACAAGTTGTTCCAACAAGGCCATGGCCTGTGGACGATTCTGAAGGGCAATGTGGGCTTGCATACGCAGCATCTTGTCGTAATCAGCAACGCTGTATCCGCTGGTATCCAGCAATGCCGTCCCCCGTTCAATGGCGGCCATCGCCTGGTCTAACCGAAACCAGTGCAGTAGGACCGTACCGATTCCTAGATACACCAGGCCGCTGGCTGGTTGCTCCAATGAACCATCCGCTTCGGCTAGCGCCAACAGATCCTGGCACAATTG
>JAGVTM010000025.1 GCA_019136785.1 Chloroflexota bacterium
GATGCACGGTCACTTCTTCTCCCCATCCCATACGCGCTGCCACTCTTTCCAGGAGTTGGGCGCAGTTAACTGGCCCTAATTCTACCTGGATACGACCAATCCGCGAATATTCCAGCAGGTCTACAATCAAGGCGTCCATGTCGCGGGCGCTTTCGGCAATGCCGCGCACATACTCCTGCCCGGAACCGCTCAACTCTGCGCCGCAATCTTCAGCCAGGAACTGGCTGTAGCTTTGCAGCGCCCGCAGTGGGGCGCGTAAATCGTGAGAAACGGTGTAGGCAAAAGCCTCCAGGTCTTTGTTTGCCGCCGCCAACTGCGCGGTGCGTTCTTGCACGCGGCGCTCCAATTCCAGGTTAAGCTGTTTAATATCCCGGTGCGCCTGCTGCAATTCGTCATGCTGCTGGCGCAACTGCTCGACTAACTCTTGCTGCTCCGCCAGCAGCGCCTCGTAACTGAAGATGAGGGCTGCCTGTTCCGCCAACAGCGCCAGCAGTTCCAGGTCGTCTTGATCGAAGAGCGGCGGGTGCAGCAGCAAGACCAGCAGCACGCCCCAGGCGCGGTCGCCAATGGTGATAGGCACAACCAGCATGGCGCCCGCGCCAAAATGATCCGCCAGGCGCATTTCCGCGGGAGACAAAGCATTCAGACGGCGCACGGTTGCTGGCTGGCCGCTGCGCCAGACTTTGCCGGCAATGCCGGCATCCAGACTTAACTGGATCACGGGCAGTGGCGATGGATGGGTTAACTGCAACTGCCCAGGGGCGGCGGCGTCCTCGCGGCCAATCACTGCGCCCACACCGCTGACGGCGCGTATAGCCGACTCACTCAAAATCTGGTTCATGCTCACGGCGCGCGCCGTGACCGATTGCCCCACAATTTCGTTGAGGAAGCGACGCAGTTCGGCTTGCTGCCAGGCCAGGCGCAGCCAACGGGGAGGCGCAAAACCCAAATAGTAGCTGATGGGCGCCAGGGCAAAGCACAGCAAAGCCAGGGGAGTGATGGCGGCTATGACATCGGGCCACAAAACAGTAGTGCCCGCCATGATAATAATAGCCCCAAACAGCGATGACCCGCCCGTAGCCAGTATCAGCCGCCAGCGGCTGACGCCGCGTGTTTTCAGGGCGCCGCGATAAAAAGCGGCGGTGGCGTAAATCTCCAGGAAACTAAAGTAGATGAAAGCCAGCATGACCAGCCAGAAGGGCCGCGGCGAAAGGGGCAGCAGCACCACCACCGCCATACACAACATGGCCACAAAAGAACCAACCTCCATCCGGCGGGGAATCGGTTGGAACTGCCGTGCCAGACGCAGCAGCAAATAAGGTTGCGCCACCACGCTGATTGCTCCGACAACGTTTAGCCAGAGCCAACCCCCGTCAGTAGATAACGTTAACATGGTTACGGCGGCGGCAATAGCCATGAACATCAAGGCAATATCCAGGCGTGTCCGATCCCGATGGCGCAATAAATCGCCCAGCGTGATGAGGACGATTAACAGGTAGAGCCAACGGATGACGGAAATCACCGAAGTGATATTTTCGGGCATGGTTTAACTTCTCGCTGCCCCCCATTTTGGCAGCGGTTTTTCATGCGTTGAGGTCGTCGCCGGGGCAGTTGAAAATGCCAGCCACGAGCTCTCGCAGCGCCTTCCGCGCCTCCATTTGAGACAATTCTTGCAGGATGGGCGGGTTGCCAACCCGCCCCACAGAGTTAGTAATTGTCCAGAAACAAGTTCGTAGTAACGGCTTTAGCCGACCAAACCGCTAAAGCGGTTACTACGAACCCAAATCGCCGAGTTATTTACGGACAGTTACTTAGTCGTTCTCGCTGCGCCGTTAGCGGCTGCCGCGTACGATATAGCCAATCGCTGCGCCTGCCGCCAGGAGCATCAAGCCGCCCAAAACCAGGATGATGACCGTAACGGTGGGGTTGTTTGCGCCAACCGCGCCGCCGGTTTCGCTGGTTGGCGCCGCGGTGGCCACAACGGCAGCCACGGCTGTGGCGGCTGGCGCAGCCGTGGGCGCAGACGTCATAGTCGGCGGCACAGGCGTTTCGGTGGGCGCAGGCGTGTCTGTGGGCGGCGGCGCTGTTTTCGTAGGCGCAGGCGTTTCTGTGGGCACAGGCGTCTCGGTGGGGATAGGCGTGTCCGTAGCCGGCAGCGGTGTTTCTGTTGGCGTAACGGGTGTTTCCGTGGGCGGCACAGGCGTATTGGTGGGCGCGTTAGGGTCGCGTGTGCTGGTCGGCGGCGGCGGCGGCGGGCCCACAGCTACCAGACTGGCATTATCGAAATAGAGGTCGTTGTGCTTGTTGGCGAAATCAGGAGAGGAGCGGATGTAAACGGTGATGGTGCTGTTCCTGGCTGTCACGTCCAGCGTCAGCGGACACCATTGGTCAATAATGCAGTCCATAGGCGCTTCGGCTGACCAGACGACGCTAGCCGGCGCGCTGCCGACGCGACCGGGCCAGGCTGCGCCTGTGGGGTCAATGCCAATGTGCAGCCGCGGGTTGGCGGGCGTGTTAGAGCGGCTGGAGTCGTCGTCAATGGAAGACCAGACCTGTGTCCAGATGGTCAGGCGGTAGGTAGTGCCAGACGATACATTGAAGACTTGCTGGTACATGCCGGCATAGTGCGACTTAAAAAACGTGAAATATTGTTGCGCCCGATCCCCATCCATGACTCGATCTGGATAGATAAACCGCTCGGCTGGTTTATATTCGGGCTGCGCCCAAATGGGCGACCGTCCCGCGTCTTCCACCCACCAGGGCGTCCAGTCCGCGGCCATTTGGGCTGTGCCATATTGTGGCAGCCAGGCGGAGTAAGACCCTTCAAAGCTGGGGTTGCGCAGCAAATTGCCGCCTTGGGCGTAAGTAGGTGAGGTCGTTTGGGCAATGCCGGCAGCGGCCAGCAACAAAAACAAAACACGTGAAAAACGAAAGAGTTGGCGCACGTTCCTTAACCCTATCAACTGGTTGGTTTTAAGTTTTGTGGCAGCTAAATGCGCTCATGACCACAATCAGCCGCCAACGACAGGCTCCTACGGCTATGCGGTCTCCGACTCATCGCCGCTTTTGTCGGCGCCATTCGCGCCTGGGGGCATTTCACCGCTTTCTACAGGATGAGAAAGCGCGCTTTCTGCAGGATGAGAAAGCGCGCTTTCTGCAGGATGAGAAAGCGCGCTTTCTGCAGGGTGAGAAAGCGCGCTTTCCAGCGCCGCTTTCGCCGGTTCAATCGCGCCTACGCCCAAAGGCTGCCATTTGGCAGTCAGGTCGCCGCTGCGCAAGCGGTGTTCCTTGCCGCCGCGCGCGTGCACCTGATCAAACCCGGCCGGCTCAATAAACATGCGCTCCCCTTGCAGCAGCGCCAGCACCCCTTCTTGTCCGGGTTCGGGGCGGCGCAGAATGCGCGATTCCTGTTCCACAATGTCATGCGGATCGTAATCCAGCGGCTCGGAATAGGTGGTGATAAACCCTTCAAAGTTGCGCAGTACCATTTTCCCCGGCGCCTGCGACACCACGTAATTGGGCATGACGGGAATCTTGCCGCCGCCGCCAGGGGCATCTACGACGTAAGTGGGCACGGCGTAGCCAGAGGTGTGTCCCCGCAGCCCTTCAATAATTTCAATGCCGCGGGCGACCGAGGTGCGCAAATGCCCTGAACCTTCCACCAGGTCACACTGATAGAGGTAGTAGGGACGCACCCGAATCTTAACCAGTTCGTGCACCAGCTTGCGCTGGATGTGCACGGAATCATTCACGCCTGCCAGCAGCACGCTCTGATTGCCCAGCGGCACGCCCGCCCGCGACAGGCGGTCGCAGGCTGCCGCCAGTTCAGGCGTGATCTCTTTGGGATGGTTGACGTGGATGTTCAGCCAGAACGGGTGATATTGCGACACCATCTGGCAAAACTCTTCGGTGACCCGCAT
>JAGVTM010000454.1 GCA_019136785.1 Chloroflexota bacterium
GTGCGCCAGGTGGGCCTGTAAGCCGGCGTCCAGGGGAGCGCGCTGCAAGGCATGGCTGGCTTGTTCATATTGGCGCAGAATGCGAATGTGAGGGACATCGCTGGCAAAGAGGGTTTCCAGGACGGTGAGATCATCGTCCAGGGGTGGATCCTGCGGCAAATAGTGGACGCGAACACCGCCCCAGGCAGTGACGCTGCCCTGGTTAGGGGATTCCAACCCGGCTATCAGCCGCAGCAGCGTGGTTTTGCCGCTGCCGTTGATGCCGATCAGTCCAATCCGCTCCCCTTCGTTGATCAGCAGATTGACCTGATCCAGCAGTACGCGCTCGCTGTACTGGTGCGTGACGCCAGTCAGGGTGACGAGGTTCACAGGCTAACTATCCTGACAGCTTCAGGCGCGGTTAAGCTGGCCCGTGACAAAGCGGCGGGCTGTTTCCGCCAGAATAGCCGCGCCAACGGGGATGACGCTTTCGTCAATGTCGAAAATATCGGTGTGGTGGTGGCGGGCAACGCCATCAGTTGTGGCGGCGCCCAACATAAACATGGCCCCTTTCGTCTCCTGAGCCATGTAGGCGAAATCTTCCGCGCCCATGCCAAACTCCATGTTGCGCACGTAGTCGCCGCCAACCAGGTCTTGAGCCGTTTGCCTCATCCAGCCGTTGACTTCAGGCGCATTAAAGAGAGCCGGATACCCTTTGTTAATTTTCAGTTCGTAGGAGCCGCCCATGACAGTGCTCAGGCGCAGCGCGTTCTCAATTTCCACCCACAGCTTTTGGCGCACGTCTTCGTGGTGGGAACGGATAGTGCCTTCCAGCAGGATTTCGTTAGGGATAACGTTGGTGGTGGCCCCGCCCTGGATGTGACCCAGGCTGACGACGCAGGGGCGCAGGGGGTTGATCAGGCGGGAGGGGATAGCGTAGATTGCCGGCAAAATCGCCGCCAGCATGTAGATGGGGTCGGAGCCATGATGGGGATAAGCGCCATGCCCGCCGTGCCCGCGAATCCAGGCTTGAAAAGAATCTACCGCTGCCAGACTATGGTTATCCTGGAACAGACAATAACCAGTTGGCCGATCGGAAGCGACGTGCAAGGCAATGACCGCATCCAGATCCTGCAGCGCCCCATCCTGGATCATGGCTCTGGCCCCGCTGATTCCTTGCGCGTCAAACGCTTCTTCAGACGGCTGGAACAAAAAGCGAACGGTCCCTTGCCAGTTGTCTTCAGCCAGGCTTTGCTTGAGCAAATGGGCTGCTCCCAGCAAGATAGCCGTGTGCGCATCGTGACCGCAGGCGTGCATCACGCCTGGATTTTGGGATGCATACGGGCTGCCAGTTTTTTCGGTAATGGGCAAGGCGTCCATATCGGCGCGAATGCCGATGGTGGGCCCCTGACCATTGCCAATCTGGGCAATCACCCCCGTGCGCCCGACGCCCGTGCGCGGCTGCACGCCAATCTCCCGCAGGGTGTCGGCTACCAGGGCGGCAGTGCGAAACTCCTGGAAACTAAGTTCGGGGTGCTGGTGAATGTCGCGGCGAATACGAATGAGTTCATCGGCAATACGGTGCGCTTTATCTAACATAGGCTTCTCCAGATCAGACAGTGGTAGGACTCACGTAATTGAGATTATATGTACCCGTTGCCTGAGCCTGTCGAAGGCAATACAGGTCTTCGACAGACTGGCTTCATCAACAAGCTGGCTTCGACAGGCTCAGCCTGCATAAGATCTATTGCTGCTAACCGTTGCCTGTTTTCAGTTGCCTGTTGTAACTATACACTCCCTCTGGGATTTAACCGTGAAGGAGGCGGCGACCGCAAAGTTCTTCTCTTTATCTTTGCGTTCTTGGCGTCTTTGCGGTGAATAGTTACTGCCTGTTTTCAGTTTTTTGTTCAAACAGATCGGCGGCGGAGATGTTCAGCCCGGCAAAGTTTGCAAAAGTCACATCGTCAAAGGGCAGGTTGTGCTGCGTTTTTAGCTGCAGCATCAGCGTCAGGTAATTGTCTAGAATCCGCTTTTCCCAATCCAGGCCAATTTGGCTGGCGACTACTTTGATGGCGGGTTCTTCCCCTTCCAGTTCCACGAAATTACCAAAAGGCATTTCGTCCAGCACAATTTCCACGCTGCCAAATTCGGCGCTGCGACTGACAAAGGTCTCGCGGTATTTTTCGTATACCTGGCGCGGTAGAAAGCCTATCCGTTCCAGGAGGACATGTGTCTGGTCAAAGTCGCTGACTTCGATTTCGATTTCTTCGCGTACTTTGGCTTCGGCAGCGGCGGGTTGGGGGGGGATGCTTTTGAACGTAAGCCGGGCGCGGGTGTCCTGGCGCAGCCGCAGTAGTTGGCCTCGCCGCGCCAGACCGTCCCAGGCGTTGTCAAAGCGAATGTTGCGTTCATAGGTGCGGGCGTGGTGGGGGTGAATGCCGGCATTTACCAATCGCTCCCGAAAAGCTGCCAGATCATCCAGCCAGAACTTAACCTCCACCTCCAGGTTTTGTGCCTGGAGGCGACCGCTGTCCCCCATACTCTATACCGCCTTTTCCCCTTCAGGATCGCCCACGATTACTAATGGCTGCCCTTTTTCCACGGAGACGCCCCCTTCTACCAGCACCCGCTTGACGACGCCTGCGCGCGGAGTCTTCAGTTCGTTCTCCATTTTCATGGATTCCAGAATAACCACCGTCGCGCCCTTGTTTACCGCGCTGCCGGCAGGCACAGGCGCGCGCACAATAATGCCCGGCATAGGCGCCTTAATAGTGACTTCGCCATTGACGCTGCTGGCTTTTCCCTGCGCCTGATTCAACAACACCAGGCGTTCGTCCTGCACCCTGACCATGTACAACTCCCCTTCCAGCAGAACTTCCCAACACCCGTCTCGTTCTTCGATAACGGCCTCAATGGAGCGGTTGTTAAGCAGCAGGGACAACATGCCGCCTTCACCCAACGGCTGCAAGTCAATCTGGTAAGGTTCGCCATTGACCAGGAGGTGGTCCGCCTGCACGACTTCAATGGTGAACGTTTTATCATCTACAATCGTTACATATTTCATATCAGTTTGCGGAGATTGGTTACCGCCTCCTTTGTAAGGCGATTTTCCAAAATCGCCCACCGATTTTGGAAAATCGGGCTACAACGGAACACTATTTTCATTCACTGTGGATCCTTCAAGAATAGTGTCCGATGGCGAGTGGTCAGTGGATGACCCGTCCACAAGCAAATCTGCGCCATCTGCTCAATCTGTGAAATCTGTGATGATTCGTGGCAAAAAATTCCATCTCTGTGAAATCTGCGCAATCTGTGATCGTTTTCACGCTCAGACGCGGCGGAGTTGTTGCATCCGGTTCAGCATTTTCCATTGGTTGGCGCTGCCGGCATTTTGCGACACCATCTGGCTGGCGTGCTGCCCTTCTGCATGCGCCATTAAGGTGGCGATAATGGCCGCATCCAGATGCCTGTCTGCTTCTCGATCCTCCATGCTGAACTTCTCTTCCACAAAGCGCGTGTCGAACGTGCCAAACAAGAAGCGATGACTGTCCATCATATGCTGGTGGAAGGGAATATTCGTCTTCACCCCCATGATGCGATACTCTTCCAACGCCCGCCGCATCCGCAAAATGGCATCTCCCCGCGATTCTCCGTAGCAAATAAGTTTGCTGATCATCGAATCATAATACGGCGTTACCTGGTAACCGGGGAAGACGCCCGTGTCAATGCGCACACCCGGCCCGGTGGGCAGGCGGCTGGTGGTGATCGTACCTGTGGAGGGCAGGAAGTTGTTGTACGGGTCTTCGGCGTTGATGCGGCACTCAATAGCCCAACCGCGCATTTTCACCTCCTCCTGCGTCAGGCGCAGGCGGCGACCGCGCGCAATACGCAGCATCTCCTGCACGATGTCTACGCCCGTCACCAGTTCGGTGACCGGATG
>JAGVTM010000120.1 GCA_019136785.1 Chloroflexota bacterium
TACGCGCCCCAAACGCCCCAAGTGATGGGAAAGGGGAAAGGGCGTATGGCGGTGGCCGCCGCGCAGAAGTTGGGGCCCAAACGCCCCATGTGATGGGAAAGGGCGGCGCTTTCTGCCTGCGGCGGCGAGAAGATGGGCCAAACGTCCACCATTGCCGGCAAGGACAGGTATCTCGCAGAAGTAAGGGAAACAGAAAAACTCAAATTCAGTCCGCGAAATTGGCGAAATCCTGATTTTCACGCCGGTCGCGCCAAAACGAAAAACGCCCTCATCCCTGGTCAGGGACGAGAGCGCGAATTCCCGTGGTACCACCCTGGTTAGGCGGCTTTGCTATCGCTGCGGTGATGCAGGTGTGGGCAAAGACAGCCTCACTCTTTTTGGGCCTGTCTGTACGACAAGACCTCAGCCCTATAACGGGGGCGTGCCGGCCAGAGCTACACGAAAATTCGTTCGCCCAGGCAACTCCCTGGCCCATTCACTGGCGGCGCTGTCATCGGTCTTTCAGCCTGAGGACCAACTCTCTGCAACTCGCTTTGCCGGCTACTTTTCCAGTTCATGGTTGTTTGGCTATGCAGTTGGGGCAGATGATAGCATCAGGGGGCTTTGCTGTCAAAAAAAGAAATAGGACGCAGATGACGCAGATGGGCCGCAGATAGGGTGCTGAATGAAAAAAACAGGATTTCGCGGATTACGCGGATTTTGGGGGGGTGGTTGAGCAACAGCGCTTCTGATCACAGGGCACTTGCCACGGGTCACTATTCTGGTTGTTCATTATCTTGGACTGAGATATATTTTTCGTGGTTTCGCCGGGGGTTTTTATTTAGACGACAATAGATGATGGGACGCAGATGGCGCAGATGGGGCGCAGATGTCGCGGATTAGGGCAAAGGGCGTGTGGCATGGAGAGTTTTACGGCTAATTTTCTGGCTAATCTGGCGGCGGAATTGAGCGCGGTGCTGCTGCCGGCATTGGGGCGACGGGTACAGGCAGCGTTGTTGGGGGATGAGGCTATGCAAGCGTTGCAGCGCAGCCTGCACGCGGGGCTGGTGGCTTTGCTGGCGGAAGCCAGCGCCGCGTCGCCCGACCATGAGGCCTTGCTGGCGGATATTTTCCATGACTTTTTGCAGCAATCAGATGTGGCAACTGAAATTGCGCGGCTGCTGCGGGGGCAAACGTGGGACCTGGACGAACTGGGGCTGCTTTTTGCCGAGGCGGGCTACGACGCCAAAACGTTGCCCGGTCTGGACTTTACCCAGGGGATGGAGGCGTTTGCCGCTGCCTTTCTGACAGCCATCGCCGCCGAGCCGGCGCTGCAAAATACGCTGCAAACGCACCAACTGCTGGCGCAAACGCGCTTGCAGCAGGCGCTGCTGGCGCAAATGGAGCAGTTGGTGAAGTGGCTGCAGCAGGCGGGGCCGGTGCGTATTCAGGCGGGGAGCATTGTGGCTGAAAGGGCGACGGGCGCCGCGCCGTCTATTTTTCTCTGGCCCGGCAGGGCCGCCGACGACGATTCCGCGCGCACAGCGTATCTGAGATGGATGATGACCGAAAGGCAAAACCTGCCGCTGCGGGCTGTCAGCAGCGGCAAAATCGGGGGGCCAGAACGCCCGCCCGAGCTGGCAAAGGTGTACGTGGCTTTGAACACCACTGCCGCCAGCGCCAAAAAGGACATAGGCAGTCGTCTGGAGGAGCAAAGTGAGAGAGACAAACCTGTGTCAGCGCTGGCGGCGCTGGCAACGCGGCGGCGCATGGTGTTGTTGGGCGACCCCGGCAGCGGCAA
Organism: Chloroflexota bacterium; assembly: GCA_019136785.1. Taxonomy (GTDB): domain Bacteria; phylum Chloroflexota; class Anaerolineae; order Promineifilales; family Promineifilaceae; genus JAGVTM01. Next base: position 1,781 of record JAGVTM010000120.1, read on the forward strand.
GTCTACTTTTGTCAGTCACCTGGCTTACTGCCTGGCAGCGCACGCCCTGTATCCGGCGGGCGGCTGGCTAGGGCAACTGGCAGAATGGCCGGCAGGCGCTGCCAACTGCCTGCCCGTGCTGATCGTCTTGCGCGACTTTGCCCGCTGGCTGCCGCAGCCGCTGCCGGCAAAAGCGCACGCCCACTATCTATGGGATTTTATTGCCGCCGCCGCGCATAAAGAGAAGTTAGAAGGCGCTTTGCCGCTGCTGGAGCAGGCTTTGACAGATGGGCAGGCACTGCTGCTGCTGGATGGGTTGGATGAGGTGACTACGCCAGCGCAGCGCCGCTTTGTGCGCGACGCGGTGCACGCCTTTAGCCAGCGGTATGCGGGCTGCTACTTGCTGGTTACCTGCCGCCCATTTTCCTACCTGCCGCCGGATAAGGAAAGGGGGGAAGAAGAACTGCGGCTGCCGGCAGCCGCATACCCCACCTTTAGCCTGGCGCCCTTTGATGAAACGCAGCAGGATGCTTTTGTGCGCGCCTGGTATCAAGAGTTGAAACGGCAAGGGCATTTGCCGGGCCAGGACGAAGCACGACTGAGCCAGGATTTGCAGCGGGCCATTCGCCGCTCTGACCTGCGGCGGGTGGCGGGCAACCCGCTGCTGCTGACGGTGATGGCCATGGTGCACGTGGAGGGGCGGCTGCCGGACTCGCGCGCTTTGCTTTACAATAAGACGATTGACCTGCTGCTCTCCCGCTGGGAGGAAACTAAAAGCGAAGATGCAACGCCGCTGCTGCGCCAGTTATTGCAACAAGCCAACCGCACCGATGGCGACTTGAAAGCGCGCCTGGCGGCGGTGGCTTTCGACGTGCATACGCAAGGGGGCAGCGAAGCAGACAATGAACAGGTGGCGGATATTGGCGAGACGGTATTGTGCCAGGAGTTGAGCCGGCTGCACCAGAAAGACCTGGGTTGGGGGCAGCAGTTGTTGGGCGTGATTAAGACCCGCGCGGGCTTGCTGATTGAGCGGTCGCCGGGACAGTTTGCCTTTCCGCACCGCACCTTCCAGGAATACCTGGCGGGCGTGCATCTGGCTTCGCACCCAGACTTCGCCAAGCAAGCCTTGACCTGGGCGCAGCAGGGGCCGGGCTGGTGGCCCATGGTGTTGTTTGCCGTGGAACATCTGGTTTACGTCAGCCAACGCCCACTGGATCCGCTGCCCCTGATCGGCGCCCTATGCCCGGAAACGGCGGATGAAAGTACGCTGGGGTGGCAGTTGACCTGGCTGGCGGGGGACGCCCTGCTGGGTTTGGGACAGGCGCGGGCAGAGGACAATGAGTGGGGGCGGCAGTTATGGCAGCGAACGCGACAACGGCTAGGCGACTTGCTGGATGGCGGCCATCTGGCTGTGGCGGAACGGGCCGCCGCCGGGCGGACGCTGGCGCAGTTGGACGACCCGCGCCCTGGGGTAGGTTGGCTCATGCAAGATGGGCGGCGCATTCCAGATATTGTGTGGGGGGAGGAAGTGCCGGCAGGAAGATATACCATTGGAGATGACAAAAGTCGTTATGATGACGAAAAAAGCAGGGTGATAACCATTAACCTTACCTACCATCTGTCGCGCTATCCTGTTACCTACGCCCAATTCCAATGCTTCCTGGACGCGCCTGACTTTGATGATGACCGCTGGTGGGCAGGAATGCCGGCTATGGTTAAAGATTGGAACGACAATGTTTACCCCGTGCGTGAATGGGGCGAACAGGCGTTCCCCTTTGCCAACCATCCACGCGAGCGTGTCAGTTGGTACCAGGCGGTCGCCTTTTGCCGCTGGTTAAGCGCGCAGGTAGGCTATACGGTTGAACTGCCGCATGAGCATGAATGGGAAGTTGCCGCTCGCTGGCCCGATAACCAGTTTTATCCGTGGGGGAACGAGTTTGCCGCGGATAAGGCGAACACAAATGAAAGCAGCCTGAACAGCACCACGGCTGTGGGGATGTATCCCGCCGGGCGGAACGCGGCGCTGGCGTTGTATGACCTGAGCGGCAATGTGTGGGAGTGGTGCCGCAACAAATACGACCGACCCGACGATGACCAGATAGATGGCAGCGAGGCCCGGCGCGTGCGGCGGGGCGGCGCGTGGGGCCACAATTCCTACG
>JAGVTM010000631.1 GCA_019136785.1 Chloroflexota bacterium
CCACCTGCCGCCGGTGACCATTGACGAAAACCGGTTTGGCCAGGTTATCGGCAACCTGCTCAGCAACGCCATTAAATACACCCCTCCTGGCGGCTCAGTTCACCTGGCGGCCGGCGCCAACCAGCGCGAGGTGTGGGTACGCATTAGCGACACCGGGCCGGGTATTCCTGTTCAAGAGCAGGCCCGTATCTTTGCGCCTTTTTATCGCGGCGCCTTGCACGCCATTGAAACAGATGGCATGGGGCTGGGCCTGAGCGTGGCTCAGGGGCTGGTTGCCGCTCATGGCGGTCGCCTGGAAGTCAGCAGCCAGCCTGGACAGGGCAGTCACTTCACCATCTGGCTGCCCCAGGCAGATTCCCTCCAGGCAATCTGGACCAATGGCGCGGCGACTCTTGAAACGAGACTCAAAGCGGGTGTATGATATAAGCAATGACGCGAGCAGTTCGCGCGGGCGCAGCATCCGCTGCGCCTATAGCGCCAAACCGCTCATCCCATCCCCCCGAATCGGAGGTTTCCATGCTAGTTAAAGAACGTATGTCCCACCCCGTTATTTCCGTCAAGCCAGATGTACCGATTCTAGAAGCGCTCAAGCTGATGCAGCGTGAACGCATCCGGCGTATGCCCGTTATCCAGGATGGCAAAATGTTGGGGATCGTCTCCGATAAGGACCTGATTCACGCGGCCCCCTCCGATGCCACGTCGTTGAGCGTGTGGGAAATCAACTATCTGGTGAGCAAAATTCACGTGAAAGACGTGATGACTACGCACGTCCTATCCGTTACCGAAGATACGCCCATTGAAGAAGCCGCCCGCATTATGGCTGACAATAAAATTGGCGGTCTGCCTGTGATGTCCGATGACGCGCACCCTGACGGGCACGCGCACTCTGGCGGGCGCGGCGTCGTGGGCTTGATTACGGAAACGGATCTATTCAAAATCCTGTTGGAGTTGATGGGCGCGCGGGAGAGGGGCGTGCGCGTCACCGTGGTGGTGCCAGACAAACCTGGCGAGTTGGGCGAACTGACCCAGGCCATTGCCCGCGCTGGCGGCAGCTTTGTGGCCCTGGGGCAGTTTTGTGGCGAGGACACCACCAACCGCATCGTCACCTTCAAGGTCACCGGTCTCAGCGAAGCCCAGGCCCGCGACGCCGTCACCCCCGTCGTTGACCGCGTCGTAGACGTGCGCACCTGCTGTTAGAGATGTTGCAATGCTTAGAGACGTTGCATTGCGTAGAGACGTTGCAATGCAACGTCTCTACTGGCGCAACCAGGTCAGCAGCGGTTCTCCCCGCTCATCCAGGTGCGTTGCCGCGGCGTCAGCATAGACAGAGAGGTAGGCGCGCAGGGTTTTTGCCGGCATTCGATACGCCAGATTCAGCAACAACCCCTGAATCCACTCAATGCTGGGCATCAGCAGGGCCATGTCCCCCAGCTTCAACGCCGCCAGGATATGTTCGCCCAGCTCTTTGTTGACGCTCAACAGCAAAGCCCGCGGCAGTTCAGCCATCTGGACGTGTTCGTGCACATACGCCTCAATCAAAGGGCGACGCTCCTCAAAATGCCGCCGCGCCGTCTCATACGCTGCGGAGGTGGGCAGGAATGCCGGCAGCGGCGGCAGCGCATGTAACCACCCTTCCACTTTAGCCGGCGCATCGGGCAAACTGTCGCCCAGAAAATAGCCCGGGATGCGCTCCCGCACGCCCGCAATCTGGTTAAACACCCCCCCGCCATACGCCAGCGGCACGCCCATTCCTTGCAGCAGACGCGCCATTTCCAGGGTAGTTCCCGCTGCCGGCAGCGTTTGCGCCGCCACCAACACCATTTGCGGCTTGATCGCCTGCACCGCCGCTTCCAGGCGCGCCAGCGGCACGTTAGCCCCCAGATAAACCACGTCCCAGCCGCGGCGGCGCAGCAGCAGCGCCAGCAGCAGCGGCCCAAAAGTGTGCTGTTCTTCCGGCGGGCAAGCCACCAACAGCCGCCCCTGGCGCACCGCGGACGCCAGCGACGATAACAAAGACTCAAGCTGCCGCACCGCCAGCGCCGACGCAAAATGCTCCTGCTGCACGCTCACCCGCCCTTCATACCAGCCTGCGCCGATTTGCTGCAACCCTTTTTGCAGCAGCTCAAAGCAAACCGTCTCCATGGGGAAAATGGCGAACGCCTGCGCCAGAATTTGCTGCGCCGTCTGCTCTTCAAAACGCAGACAGGCAGCGATCCACGCCTCGCGCATAACATCAATGCGCTCCCCCGATACCAGCACCGGCTTTGCCGCCGCGCCCTCCCTGGCGCGCGCGCCCGCCAGGGCGCGCGGTAGCAGCGATGCTTCATGCCCATAACTGAGCAGCGGGTCCTGCCCTTCGCTCTCTAGCTGCCGCCACAACTCCACGGCGTGGCTGATGTTCAACCCCTCTTCCTGCCGCGCAATCAGCCATTTCAGCATATCAATTTCATGCTGTGAATACAGGCGATGCCCCCCCGTTGTGCGCTCTGGCGACGGCACGCCATAACGCCGCTCCCAGGCGCGCAGCGTGTCAGGCTTCAGCCCCGTCTCCTGCACCACCACCTTCATATTAAACGTTGGCGTCGTTGAACTATCGAGCATACTCATACCATGTCTCTCCGCAGGCGACAGCCTTGCAGAATCCCTACAGCCTTGCCAGCCAATGCCATAGGGATTCCTCCGGTTCTCGCCTGAGGCATGACAACCGGAAGAATCCCCATCGCCGCCAGCTACCTTATCCTAACATATCTGCCTAGATTTTGTCCAGGTTTTCCCCACCCGCGCCAACGCCGCAGGGCGGATTGGCAACCCGCCCACCCCACCCAGATAATCAGCTTTCTCAAACAGCCACCACCGCTTCTAAATCCGGAAAAAACTGGCGCACCGTGCCCTCTACCCACCCGTGCAGCGTCGTCGGCGCCAGGCGGCAGCCTTCGCACGCCCCCGACATGCGCACTTGCAGCGTCCGCCCATCGAAAGCCACCATTGTCACCGCGCCGCCATGATACAGCTCAATGTAACTGCTAATCGCCTCAATCAGCCCCCGCATCCGCTCCGTTGCATCCACTTCCGCCGGCTTCTGCTGTGTATCCGAAAACATCGCTACCATCACACACCTCCGTCTCCCGTAGAGCGGGTTGGCAACCCGCCCACGCTTCAGAAACAGCCTCACACTGTAGGACAAACTGTTAGTTTGTCCTCGCAAACTAACAGTTTGCTCTACAGCGTAGGCAAACCGGAGCCACCTGTCCAGTGGCATCTGTCACCAATCATCCGCGTCATTGGTCACGCATGACGCCGGCGCCGCGCCGAACGCCGCCTACCGCTCGCTAACCGTCACCTTGACCATCTTATCCCCCGCCCGAATGGCATCCACCACTTCCATCCCTTTCGTCACACTGCCAAACACCGTATGCCGCCCGTCCAGGTGCGGCTGTGGCGCATGGGTGATGAAAAACTGGCTGCCATTGGTATTCGGCCCCGCGTTCGCCATAGACAACACCCCCCGCTTATGCCGCAGCGGATTGCCTGCCGTTTCATCGGCAAAACGGTAACCCGGCCCCCCCGAACCGCTGCCCGTGGGGTCGCCCCCCTGGATCACAAAATTGCTAATGACCCGATGGAAAGAGACGCCATCATAAAACCCTTCGCGGCTCAGGAAAACAAAATTATTCACCGTCAACGGCGCGTGCTGCGCATAAAGCTCAATCTCAATCGTGCCTCGGTTCGTTTCCATCGTCACCAGATACGATTTCTTGGGGTCAATCTGCATGGCTGGTGGGTTTGCCCACTGTTTGGCTTTCATAAAAAGTAATCTCCTCTGTGGGACAAACTGTTAGTTTGTCCGTTTGCGCTACAATTTCTTCATTCCTCTGTCCAGGCAATGGTGATGGCCGTCGCCGGAATCAGGCTGGTT
>JAGVTM010000358.1 GCA_019136785.1 Chloroflexota bacterium
CCCCGCCCAATCAGCTCGCTGATCTCCGTCATCTTTATGCTCAGGTAGTGACTTGCCTGTTCTTTTAGCCCGATAAATTTGCTGGCCGGGTTGATGAGCCATTCCGCCAGCATCGTATCAAACGTAATTGGCGTGACCACCAACCCATAGCGCGCCAGGATGGTGTAGTCAAATTTGGCGTTGTGGGCTACCTTGGGAATCTGGGGGTTGGTCAACGCCGGGCGCAGCGCCGTGAGTACAGTCTTGAGCGGAAGCTGGTTAGGGGCCGGTTGGGCTGTGCCGGCAAAAAGCCCCATCTGTCCCGATTCAGCCTGCTCCTCGCCCACAATATGCCCCACCGGAATGTAATAACCCACGCCGGGCTTTGTCGCCAGCGAAATGCCTACCAGGGCCACGGCCATTTTGTCTACGCCCGTCGTTTCCACGTCAAACGAAATAATGCTGGCGTTATTCAAGGTGGTCGCCAGCTTCTCCAAGTCAGCAGCCGTGCGCACCACGACGGTCTTTGTTTCCGTCACCTCTGGTTCAGGAATAGACGCCATCGTTTCCGCCGCTTGCAGCAGCCGCTTCGTCAGCGAACGAAACTCCAACGTCTGGAACAGCGCCAGCACCGGCTCCGGATCGAATTCATGCGCCACGCAGGCATCCAGGTCCAGTTCAATGGGTACGTCGGTCACAATCGTCGCCAGCTTATAGCTGAGATAGGCGTTTTCCCGGTCCTCAGCCAGCTTCTTGCCCAGCGCCCCCTTGATTTCCTCTAAATGGGCATAGACGCCGTCCAGCGTCTCATACGTTTGCAGCAGTTTCCGCGCCGTCTTATCCCCGATTCCCTTGACGCCGGGGATATTGTCGCTGCTGTCCCCCACCAGCGCCTTATAATCCACGATGCGCGGCGGCGGCACGTCAAACTTGGCTATCACGGCGTCCACGTCATACCGCTGCGGCAGACGTTCGTAGCGACCTGCCGGCAGCTCCACAATAGTGTTGTCGTCTACCAGTTGCAGCAAATCCCGGTCGCCCGTGATGATTTCCACGCGCACCCCCTGGTCTTTCGCCTGGCGGGCAATTGTGCCCAGCACGTCGTCCGCTTCATACCCTTCGACCGCCAGGATTGGGATGTTGAACGCGGCCACAACTTCCTTGATGCGCTCAATTTGCACGTCCAGTTCGTCAGGCATCTTCTCCCGTGTGCCTTTGTATTCGGCAAACAGATCGTCGCGGAAGGTAGCCCCCAGGTCGAAACTAACCGCCAGATAATGCGGCGGGTCATCTGCCTGGATGATGTCCAGCAGCGTGCGCACAAAGCCAAAGGTAGCATTGGTTGGCTCGCCCGCCTGCGTGGTAAAGGAATCTAGCGGCAGGGCAAAGAAGACACGGTAAGCCAGGGCATGACCATCAATTAAAACCAGTTTCTTAGAAGTCATAGGTTTCTCTCCGCCGCGTGGCTGGCAGATTCGTGTAGCAGCCGAATTGGGTCTTCAGAACGCAGATCAGCGCATCCAGGCGAAAAGCCTCTTTTGTCATAAAAATCTGCGCCTAGTAATTGTCCAGAAACAAGTTCGTAGTAACCGCTTTAGCCGTCTAAACCGCTAAAGCGGTTACTACGAACCCAAATCGCCAGGTTATTTACGGACAGTTACTTAATCAATCTGCGTCCCCCCTTTTCCCCAGGCGAAACTGCGCTCCAGGAAGAGGTTGATTTCTGCTGCGGACAGGGGGGTGTTGGATTCACGCGCAAAATAGCCGCTAGTCCACAGCCGCGCGTTCACACCAAACTGTTTCTGGATTTCTGTCTCTGAACCGTTCTTGAAATGTTGCGCCAGCCAGATGCTGTTGCCGCCCGGTGGACAGGTAGCCACCATATGCACCAGGTCAGGCGTAATGTTCAGGTAGTGGAGGTCGCAGTTGCCGGCATCTGCCAGACGTTCCAACACCCGCCGCAAAGGGATGTGCAGCACTGCCGGCAATGGCGCAACCGGATGCCAGGCGATAGCGTAAGTCCGGCTAATGCTGCCATACGTACCGTTGGCGACCACGCCACTGGCGACTGCGCCGTTGGGGACGTCCTCCCCATTTGCTGCTGGTGATAGGGTACGCGACGCCTCAGGCGACACGGTTGCGGCGCTGGCGGCCCGTAGTTGCTGCGCCACCCTCTCCGCCTGCTCGCGCAGCAGACTCATGCCCGTCGCCGGCCTGGACAAAAGGATGAGCAGCAAATCAGACTGCCCGCGCCCTTCCGCCCTTATCCGCTGCGCATAGACAACGTGGTCCCCAGAAAGCATTGGCAAATGTAAGAACTGTAGCTGCACCGGGAAACTGGCATCACTCCAGCAGTGCCGCACGATGACGGCAATAGCTGCCGCCAACCGTTCGCTGAGCGCGCCGCGCGAAACCACCAGCCCCGTATCCAGGGCAATCAGGCTGTTCTCAATGGCCTCATCCGTGATGCCCTGTTTGAGGATGTCCCGCATCTGGCTGATGGGCAGGGGAGGGGCTGCCGTCTGCGGCGCGCTGGCGGGCAGCACCCGCTGCCGCTGCGCCTCTGCCAGCGCGGGCCCGGCTGCAGACTGTAACCTGCCATAGGAGAGCGTCCCCTGAATGTTAGCCAGGGGCAGCGAGTTGGCTGCCTCATCGTTGGTCGTCAGCAGCGCCACCCGCAGGTCTGCCTGGATCAAACGCAAAGCCCGCACCAGGTCGGCGCTGGCTGCCGCTTCACTGATGAGCGCCAGGTTGTAGGGCTGCTGCCCCAACAAAAGACACGCCTGTCGCCAATTTGCCGCCAGGGACAGCTTAGAAATGCCGGCACGTTTCAAAACGCCCGCCGTCTCATGTCGCTGACTATCGTCTGGGTCCAAGAGCAGAATGCGCACTATGCTGCCATCAAAGGGATACTGTTGGCGGACAGACCAACCAGCCGAGGCTGATCCGCAGGTTCGCCCGACATGCTGTATGGCCCCGCCCAGGTGATCCGCACAGGCACCAGCTGTCCGCTCAACTCGCGCGCGTCGTCAAAAAAGACGAGCTTGTTTTGTGGATTACGCCCCCGCCAACGCCCTTTGTGCCGCTCTTCCACTAACACTTCTACGGTTTCTCCCAGGAAGCGGCGCGTTTTCTCGTGGGATACCGTCCGCTGCAGTTCTTCCAGTCGTTGAAAGCGCTCCCGCTTGACGGCGTCGGGTACATCATCTACCATGCGCCGCGCGCTAACCGTCCCTTCGCGCGGGCTGTAGCGCGCCAGATGGATTTTGTCCAGGCGCAGGTCTGCCAACAGGTCGTAGGTGCGCTGGAACTGCACTTCTGTTTCGCCGGGAAAGCCGACGATAATGTCTCCATGCACAGCAGCCTCGGGGACAATCTCCCGTATCTGGTGCACCAGTTGGCGGTACTGCTGCCCCGTATAGCCGCGTTTCATATTTGCCAGCACTTCGTCGTCTCCGGCTTGTGCCGGCACTTCAATTTGCGGCATCACCTTCGGCAGTTCCGCCACCGCCCGCAGCACCTTATCCGTCATCCAGTTGGGATGGCTGGTCAGGAAGCGAATCCGTTCCAACCCTTCCACGTTGCTCACAATACGCAGCAAATCCGCCAGGTCGGGTCCATCTGGGATATCCTTGCCATACCGGTCCACAATTTGCCCCAGCAGCACCACTTCCTTCACCCCCTGGCGTACCAGCGACCGCACCTCCGCCACAATTTCGCCCACCGGTCGGCTGCGCTCCACGCCGCGGCGATAAGGGATAATGCAGAAAGTACACGCATGGGAACAGCCATACACCACCGATACCGGGGCGGATACCAGGCTGCCGCGCTGCTCAAGGGGCAGCACGACTTCGCCATCCTGCCAGGCATGTTGCCGCGCCGTCATTTCCTGCTCAATCGTAATGGCCTCATGCTGGTGCAGATGGGACA
>JAGVTM010000634.1 GCA_019136785.1 Chloroflexota bacterium
ACATTCCGCCAGAGGATGTGCAGATGGCGCGCCTGACGCCCGCGCACGGGCAGACGTGGTGCGAATGGAAAGGGCAGGCGAGCTATTTTGACGTGGTGGTGGGTGAACGAGTGAGCGCGCGCGCCGCCTGGTGTTATGCCCATCCGACGGCGGCTTTTGCGAAGATTAAGGGGTACGTGTCGTTTTATGCCGGCAGAGTAGACGCCTGTTACGTTGGCGAGGAGCAGGTGCAGCCGCAGGCAGGCGACTTTTACGGCGGCTGGATCACCAGCCGAATTGTTGGCCCATTCAAAGGCGAGCCAGGTACGTCAGGGTGGTAGGCGCGCAGTTGTTCTTCTGACCGTGTGGCGGGTACAATATCGTTATGGTCAATTCTCCCGTGCAGTTGGCAATCAGGGAAACGGCGGCTGGCGGCGTGGAGCCGTCTGGCAGCCTGAGCCTGTATGTGCATATCCCGTTTTGCCGGCATCGCTGCGCCTACTGCGACTTTAACACGTACACCAGCCTGGGAGACCTGAAAGAGGCTTACGCCGCCGCCGTTTGCCACGAGATAACGCAGGTGGCAGGCGCGCCAATGGATGGCGGCATCCGCCGTCCAGCGTACACTATCTTCTTTGGCGGCGGCACACCTTCGCTGATGCCCGCTGGTTCTCTGGCAGAGATTGTGCAAACGGCGCGCGCCTGTTTTAATCTGGCTGCCGACGCTGAAATCACGCTGGAAGCTAATCCAGGCACGGTGACGCGGCCGTATCTGGAAGCGCTGCGCCAACTGGGGGTCAACCGCCTCAGCTTTGGCGTGCAAAGCGCGGTGGCGGCGGAACTGGCGCTGCTGGAACGGGAGCATAGTTTTGCTGATGTGGAGGAGGCGGTGCGGGTGAGTCGGGATGCCGGCATTCACAACTTCAACCTGGACCTCATTTATGGCTTGCCAGGGCAAACCCTGCGCGCCTGGGAAACCTCGCTGGCAGCCGCCCTGGCCCTACAGCCGCCGCATCTCAGCCTTTACTGCCTGATTATCGAACCGGGCACGCCCATGCACCGCTGGCTGCACAGCGGGCAGATCGCCGCGCCAGACCCCGACCTGGCTGCTGACCAATACGAGTGTGCCCGCTATATGCTGGCGGCTCACGAATACGACCATTACGAAATATCCAATTGGGCGCTGCCGGGGTATGAATGCGCCCACAATCTGGCTTATTGGCGCAACCAGGAATATCTGGGCTTTGGCGCCGGCGCGCATGGGCACGCTGCCGGCTATCGTTACTCCGTGGTCAAACAGCCGCGCGTCTACATGCGCCGCCTGCGGCAGGAACCGCCCCGCCCCTACCCCCTCTCCGCCGCCGCGGCAGACTCTTATCTGCTTACCCGCGAACAGGCAATGGCGGACACTATCATCACACAGCTTCGCCTGCTACAGAGCGGGCTGGATCTGGCGGCTTTTGCCGCAAAATTTGACCAAACGGTGGCAGAAGTTTATAACGATACAGTGACAGAACTGATACAATGGGGACTGTTGCGTGAAACAGAGGGATATTTACGCCTGACCGAACGGGGTTATTTCCTTAGCAATCAACTGTTTTACCGCTTCTTGTAGTTAGCCGTACCCACCAGGAAATGAGCATGGCAGACAAAATTCGTGTGTTAGTGGTTGATGATTTGCGCGAGACAAGGGAAAGCGTGCACAAACTGCTGCAATTCGACCCCGACGTGACTGTCGTGGGAGAAGCCGCCAGCGGGCGCGAAGCGATCCAGAAGGCGCAGGAACTCCAGCCAGACGTGATTCTGATGGACGTCAATATGCCCGACATGGATGGGATCAGCGCCAGCAAAGCCATTACCCAAAGCGTGCCCATCGCCCAAATCATCATTATGTCGGTGCAAAGCGACACGCCCTATTTGCGGCGGGCCATGCTGGCGGGCGCGCGCGACTTCTTAATGAAGCCGTTCTCGCTGGACGAGTTGATGCGGGCTATCCATGAAGTGTATGACCGTCGCCCCACTGTGCCAGAAACGGCCTTTGCGCCGGGTCAGGCCACGCGGCCGGGGCTGCCGCCCGCTATGCCGGGCGCGCCTGTCCAGCCGCAGGCAGGCAAGATTGTATGCGTGTTCAGCCCCAAAGGAGGCAGCGGCTGCACCACGCTGGCGCTCAATCTGGCTGTCTCCCTGGCGGAAAAGGGATACCGCACGCTGCTGCTGGACGGCAATTTTCAGTTTGGCACCGTATCGGTCATGCTCAACCTGAAAGCCACGGCGACCATTTTGGATCTGGTAGAGCGAATTGGGGAAATGGATGCCGACCTGATTACCAGCGTGGCGCTGACACACGACAGCGGCTTACAGGTTATCCTGGCGCCGCGCCGTCCAGAAATGGCGGAGTTGATCAACGCCGAACAACTGCAAAAGCTAATGGCGGCGCTGCGTCAGGTTTATCAATTTGTGATCATAGACACCAGCTCTTGCCTCAGCGATCTCACGCTGATTATGTTGGATCAGGCAGACCGCATCTTACTGGTAACCGAGCAAAATCTGCCCACGCTGAAGACAGCGCGCGACTTCCTGAATTTGTCGCAGGATTTGCACTACGCCGAGAACAAGGTCATGCTCACGGTGAACCGCATGTCACCCAAACAGCGGGTAACGGTGCAGGACATTGCCAAGATTCTGAAGCGCCCGGTGCTGGTAACGGTTCCCCTGGACAGCGAAGCCGCCACGCGCGCCGCCGACCGGGGGCATCCGGTGATCAGCGGCAGCACGCGCAAGCGCCCCATCGCCCACGCGCTGCGCACGGCAGCCGAACGCCTGGCGGCGGAACTACAACAGGGCGAGGGCGCCGAACTAATGGCGGAAGCTCCGCAACGCTCCTTCCTGTCCCGCCTGTTGGGCAGATAGCCGGCGAAAATGTTATGCCCAACAATTCTTGAATGGCGTGAAGACAAATGACAAGAGCGTTTAACGTTATCATTGAACGCGACTCTGAAGGCTACTATGTAGCTAGTGTCCCTGAATTGCGTGGCTGTCACACTCAAGCCAAATCGTTGGATATCTTGATGAAGCGAATTCGAGAGGTAATTGAGTTGTGCCTGGAAGTCGAATTGAGAAAATCTCGCCTCCGGAATTCATAGGGTTTCAGCGTATCTGGGTCGAAGCATGACGAGTGGCTGGAACTACTGTAAGGTGTGCCTCTTTATGTTCAAAGCACATTGTGCCTAACCGGCGCCTGGTGCAACCTGAAAAGTCGTTTGTTTAGCTGGATTCTCACCCGAAAGGCAATTCGCATGACTATCAGTCGCCATGACGAATGGATCCAAATCGCCGAACTGGATGAGCACGACCACATCTATTTCACAGCCGCCTTTCAGGAGCTCATGGGCGAACTCGGTTGGGAGGCTAAGGCCTTCGTCGGTCACCTGCTGGGCTTGTGGTATGACCCATTTGAACATATGCTGGATTACACCAGTGGCGAAGCCCGTTATTCGGAAGATCAACCCCCTGGTCAGTTTGATCGAAATGAGTTGTCTGAACCCCAAGAAGTCGTGGAGTATTGGGCCGAGACCTGGAGCAAGACCAGCGACGCTCATCAACCTGCCCATGAGGCTGGGATTGGTCTGGCGTTGGACGTGACGTGGTATCGTGATGTACTACGCGCCAAACTGGTGTCATTGCGGCTCCCCAAGCGATTAGTGCTGGCTTACCGCGAGCAAGTATTGGCGCGAGTTCGATAGTTCGAAGAACAAATGCAGGAATGAGGATATGTGGTTGTCTCTGGCCTGGGTCGCCGCCCAACCTGCGCATGCAGCCGACCGCCTACCGTGCCACTTTTCAAGGGCGCGTGACTATCCGTGTATACTTTCGGGAGTCGTGCCGTGCCCCAGCCGCGGCGGCTGAGGCGCATCGGTTGGGCG
>JAGVTM010000169.1 GCA_019136785.1 Chloroflexota bacterium
TAACGACAAAGACGGCAATGGAAAAGCTGGGCGGGGTGATTAGCTGTTCCATGAGGGCAAATGAAGCCACAATTAAGCCAACTTCACCACGCGAGACCATGCCGATGCCCAGTTGGATGGATTCACGCTGGTTGAAGCCGCTGAGCCAGGCGCCAAAACCGCTGCCCAGCAGTTTGCTGAGGACGGCGACCACGGTGATGACGATGGCCAATACCCAGGCGCTGCCGGTAATGGCGCGCAAATTGGCTTCCAAGCCGATGTTGACGAAGAAGATGGGTACAAAGAATCCGTATGCCAGGGTGGATACGCCTTGCTCAATGCGCTGGCTGAAGGGCAGGCGCGCCAGGAATAAGCCGACCAAAAACGCGCCGGTGATGGCGGCCATACCGCCAATGACCTCGGCGGCCCAGGCGTATAGCAGGGTTAGCACCATGACGGCAGCTATGACGCCCTGGCTGATGGGTAGACGGTCTACCCAACTTACCAGGCGGGGCAGCAGCCACAAGCCTATGGCCACTGCCGCCAACAAATAGACGACCATGCCGCCGAGCGTGAGCAGAATGCGCCCGACGCCGCCGGCGGCGTCGCTGACGAGGATGAACGAGAGGGAAAGTCCCAGGATGACCAGAATGTCGTCGAAAACAGCCGCGCCCAAGAGGGCCAGTCCCACGCGGCTTTGTAGTTTCCCTATCTCTAGCAGGGTTTGGGCGGAGATGCTGACGCTGGTGGCGGCCAGGATTAAGCCGATGAACAGCGCTTCTTGGGAGCCGATGCCGAATAGGACGGCTACGCCCCAGCCGGAACCCAGGGGGACTATGACGCCTAATATGCCCGCCAGGGAGGCGACTTTGCCAGATTGCAGAAGTTCGGAGAGGTGCAGCCCCAGTCCGGCAAGCAGCATGAGCAAGATGACGCCCAGTTCAGCCATGATGGTGATGAGTTCGCCCAGGATGTGCTCGCTGCCGGCAAAGAGGGGCCAATGGAGCATGTCGAACAGGGTGGGGCCGAGCAGAATGCCGGCAAGTAGTTCGCCGAGTACAGATGGCTGCCGCAGCCGGGTGCTGAGGTAACCGCTGGCTTTGGCGGCGACGATGATGATGACGACCGCCAGGAGAAAGTTTAAGAAATCTTCAGTCATGCATACGTTTCCAGATAGCTAGCGCGCCGGCGCAGGGTTACTGTGTCTCCGTCACGACGCAATTCTACCATATCGCCGGAACGCAGGGCCGTGAGTACGGCTGGATCAAACCCATAGGCGTAAGGAATGCCTTCTAATGAGCAGGCAGGGGCGCTTTGTTGGTCAATGTCTGTGTTGACGATGGCCAGGGGGGCCATGCCGCGATAGTATAACTCCAAAAGGACGTAGGGGGCGACAGTGGAGCCGCTGCCCTTGGGAAAAAGGGCGATTTTGCCAGCCAGGCTTTGCCCATGCGCCGGGTGGCCTGGCTCTTCGATGACGCCGGTGTGGCGGTTGACAAAGCCCAGCAGGGTGATGGGGGCGGCGGTGACGAACGCTTCACCGCGGATGAGGAAGTTGCCTTGAGAAGGCAGTCCCTGCCCGGAAAACGAGGAAACAGCCGCAGGCGCCGATGAAGGCGGGGGAGCGTCTGGGGCTATTGGGGGCGCGGGTTGGGCGTCTGGCTGGTCGTTTGGCGGCGGCGGCGCGGGGGTGGGAAGCCAGGCAGCGGCGCTTTGCTGGCCAGTGGCGATGGCCAGGCAATCAGCCAGGCGCATGACGGATGTGGGGATGCCGTTGAGACCAGATTTGATGTAGTGTTCCGCCTTCATGGAGTTGGTGAGGACGTGCTGCACCCAGGTGGGGTCGTAGGGGACGACTTCGGGGCAGGTGTTTGCCAGGAGCAAGGCGCCGCTGCCGCGAATCAACTCTGCCAGGCCTGTTTTTTCAGCCACAGCCAGGTTGGCTGAGGAGGTAAATATCCACAAGGGGGGACGGTCGCCGCCGGGGGCGCTGAGCGTTTGTTGCCCCCGCAGGCGTTCGGCGACGGCGCGGAGTTCGCCGACGGATGCCTGGGGGCAGCCAATGACGATCAGGGAGATGGGCTGGCGGGGGGCCAAAGCGGCGTAGCGAGCGGACAGGTGATCAGCGGTGAAGGTGAGGCGGCCCTGAATCTGGCTGGCGTCTGGCGGGTCGCCGCTGCCGGCAATGTAGAGCAGTGGGCAGCCGTAGTTGGCGGCGGCGGCGGTCAGGGCTTTGCGCTGTTCGTGGGTGAGGACAGCAGGCAAACCGGTTATCAAGGGAACGGGCCCCAGGGGAAATGACCAGCCCGTTTGTTTCTGACTGCCGATCCAGTCGCCCAGAATGGAAAAGTCGGTGGGGTCGTCCAGGTCGCAGACAACCTGGATTTCTAAATTGGGGCGGCGGTTTTCGGGCAGCAGTAAGCCGTATTGGGGGGTGCAGCCGGTGAGGGCGGCGGCGAGGGCGGAGAGGCCTGACTCGCGGTTGGTGAGTAAGCCGGTGTAGGAGTTGCCGAAGCAGATGGCGTTGGATTCAGCCCAGGCGGCGGGCCCTGAGACGACGACGCCTTCCCATTCGTAGGGGATGCAGGATTGGGTGGGGCGCACGCCCAGGCGCACGTAGAGGTTGATGATTTCCTGGCTGTGTTGGAGGAAGTCGGGTACGGCAATGCGCATGGCGGGGAATTGGGCGGCGTCGCAGCCGGCGGCGTTGAGGGTGGTGGGGACGGCTACCTGACCGTCGGGGTCGGTTGCCAGACGCGCCAGGAACTGGCGCAAGCCGAGGCCGCCGGTGAGGGGGGACACGCCGGAGAGGTGGGCGCTGTGGATGGGGGTGAGGGCGGCTGCGCCGGCGGCGGCAGCCATGTCTACGATGAGGCGCATGGCCATTTGTTTAGCCATGCCGGCATCCCCGCGCAGCATGGCTTGTTGTTCATGGTTGAGGTGTAGGGTGGTCGTCATGAATGTTTGTTTGCGTCGCGCGCTCGCCCCGCTGTAGAGGGAACAGTCGCCAGGTATTTTTCTTACCGCCAAGACGCAAAGGGCGCGAAGTTTTTGGCTTTGGTTCTTCGCATTCTGGCGGATTAACCAACAGGTATTGAATAATGATACCACATTTTCTTCGGTGCGGCGGGCGGAGGAGAAGGGAGAAGGGAGAAGGAAGAAGGGAGAAGGGAGAAGGAAGAGCCCCATCCCCCAACCCCCTTCCCCCTGAAGGGGGTTGGGGGCTTTTCGGAGAGGGCGCGGGGCGGCCCTTGCGGACTAATGGTCTTTCTGGGGCAAAGGGGATTGCTGGTAGTGTCAGGCTATGGTTTGTAGAGAAGGTCCATATATTGTTTGAGCATGTCGCCTACGAGACCGCGCACGGGGAGGGTGGCGGCCAGGCCGTAGATGGGGGCCATGCCGCCGGCGGGGGCGGGCTGGTCTTTGACCTGGGCAACGGCGGCGCGCAGGTCGGTCAGGAAACGATTGGCTACGCCTGGTTGGGTGTGGCGCAGAGTGACGCAGAGGTGGATGCAAGCGGGCTTGTGCAGACCGTTTAGGCTCCAGCCACGCGCGGTCATGGCGTCCAGGATGCGGTAGATGTCTAGCGTGTCCGAGGTGAAAGCCAGCACCCACAAGGGATCGCCCAGCAAGCGCAGTTCTGGCAAACGCTCAATACCCTGGCGGATGAGGGCGGCTGTTTGCAGGATGCGGCGGGTGGCGTCCAGGTAACCGGCTTCGCCGATGCTGACCAGGGCCGCCCAGCAGGCGGCGCTGAGAGCGCCGGGGCGGCTGCCGGCAAATGTGGGCGAAAAATACAGCCCACCGGGCCAGTCAGTGGTGGTGTAGTATTGGTAATGGCGCAAAGCCTGTCCGCGATAGAGGATGACGGATGTGCCTTTGGCGGCGTAGCCGTATTTGTGGGTGTCTACGGAGATGGAGGTGACGCCTGGCAGACGGAAGTCAAAGGGGGTGACGGGGTAGCCTAGTTTTTCCGCCCAGGGCAGGACAAAGCCGCCCAGACAGGCGTCGGTGTGGCAGCCAATGTCGTGCGCTTGAGCCAGGGCGGATAATGCCGGCATAGGGTCAATGACCCCGTGGGGGAAAGAGGGGGCGGAGCCGACGAGCACGATGGTGTGGCGGTTGATGGCGCGGCTGGCGGCAGCCACGTCCGCCTGAAAATCGGCAGTGACGGGGATGCGCACCAGTTTGATGTTGAAGTAGTGGGCGGCTTTTTCAAAGGCAGCGTGGGCGGTGACGGGGACGACCATTTCTGGTTGGGTGATGCCTTTGTGCGCCCGCGCCCAATCCCGGTAGCTTTTCATAGCGAGTAAAATACTTTCTGTGCCGCCGGAAGAGAGTGTGCCGACGATAGCGTCCCGGTTAGGGCTGTGGTCTGCGCCTAGCATGTGGGCGGTCATGGAGACGATTTCGGCCTCGAATTTGGCGGCGCTGGGCCATAAATCGGCGTGTAGGGGGTTGCTTTGGGAGTGCAGGGCGTAGACCTGGTTTAGGAAGGCGATGTGTTCGCTGTCGCCGTGATAGACGGCGCCAGAAGCGTAGCCGTCTTGCCAGCGTTTTTGTTCTTGCTCTTGCATGGCTTGTAAATCGGACAGGATGGCGGCGCGGGCCTGGCCTTGTGCCGGCAGGCGGGCAAATGTTTCAAAGGTGCGCTGGTAGGGCTTGAGGGAATCCGACAGACCATCCAGCAGGTGGGTCATTTCTTTGTCAATCTGGGTTTGCACGGCGGGGACTTTTTTGAGCTGGCGTTCCAAGGTTGCGACCCATCGGGGCGGCAGCCAGGCTAACTTGTTGACCAATTTCATGATGTCCATAGGTTTTTCTCAGAAGAGTTGATAGTTGACGGTTTCTGGGGTCAGGCAAAGATGCGGCGGTGGTATTGGTAGATGCGACGGAAGGTGGCGTATTGGGCATCGTAGAGAGCGCGGTGGCGGGGGTCGGGAGTGTAGGTGTGGGCGATTTCTACCTGGGCGGCCGCCTGGTCGAACGTGACCAGGCCTAAGGCTACACCAGCCAGGATACCGGCGCCGCGGGCGTTGGCTTCTACGGGGTCTTTGATTTGCACAATGGGCCTGTTTAGCACATCAGCCTGAATCTGGCACCAGACGGCGGAGTTAGCGCCGCCGCCAATCAGGTGGATGGCATCGAAACGGCGGCGCACAAAGTTCTCCACGTACCCCAACAACCAGCGGGAGTTGTAGGCTACGCCTTCCATGACGGCGCGGATCAGGTGTCCGCGATGGTGCTGCAGGGACAGGTTGTGGAAACCACCGCGCACGGCGTGGTCGTCTACGGGGGTGCGTTCGCCGTTGAGCCAGGGGGTGTAGATGACGCCTTCGCTGCCTGGGGGGATGCGGGCGGCCATGTTGTCAAAGGCTTTGTAGCTGCCACGGGGGCCTGTAGCGGAGGAGAGTTCGTCCTCAGGGAACAGGATATTGTTTTTGAGGTGCGCCAGGCAGGCGCCGGCTGTTTCTTGTTCGTTGATGACCATGTAGCGCCCCGGAATGGCGGAGGGCAGCGAGGCGATGTTGTGCAGCAGGTCGGTCTTTTTGAAGGGCACGTGGCAAGCCAGCCAGGAGGATGTGCCAATGTACAGGTGGGCGGCGTAGTCGGCGACGGCGCCGGAGCCAATGGCGGCGGAGTGAACGTCGGGTGTGCCCATGATCACGGGCAGGTCGGGCGGCACACCCAAGTCGGCGGCGGCTTCTGGCAAGATAGGGCCTAATACGGCTACGGCTGGCTGCAGGTCGGGCAGTTTGTGGCGCTCTAGCTGCCCCAATTGCAGCAAGCGGTCATCGTAGGCGACGGCGTTGATGCGGCGGTTGTCGGTTACCCAATGCAGGGTTATGGATTCGTAGGAGGCGGCGTATAAGCCGGTGAGGCGCAGGTTGAGGTAATCTTTTGGCTCCAGAAATTTGTAGGTAGCGGCGTAAATATCGGGGCGTTCGTGCTTGAGGTATAGAATATGGGCAATGGGGTCTTTGCCAGAATGGCCGGGGATGCCGCCGGTGCGGCGAATCCAGGCAGCAAGTTTGTCCAGGCCGAAGCCGGCAATGCGGATTGGTCCACCAGTGACCTGGCGCACGTAGGGCGCGCCGCGGTTGTCCATCCAGATGATGGCGTTCATGAGGTGGCGTCCCTGGCGGTCTACAGGCACGGTGCCAGACCACTGGCTGGTGCAGCAGATGGCTGCCAGGCGGCGGCGTTCGTGGGGGCGTCGGGCGAGTAGTTCCTGGCTGGCGACGGCAATGGCGCGCCACCAGTCGTCAGGGTCTTGTTCGGCGCCGTCGTGTCCGTAGAGGATGAGGCGGGTTTCGCCAATGGCGCAGTCCAGGACGCGCCCGTAGGGGGTGACCAGGGCCACTTTGGGGCCAGAAGTGCCCAGATCAATGGCTAAAATGAGGGGGAGATCGTTCTGTAGCATATGCGCCTGCCTTTGTGGGGGAAGGATGGAGTTTCACCGCGAAGGTTTTATGGAGTTTTACCGCAAAGACGCGAAGAGCGCTAAGAAAAGACGGAGCGAAGGTTTTTTGGGGTTTTACCGCGAAGACGTGAAGAGAGCGACGCTGCACTTAATCGTGGTGGGTGTCAGCCCCGCCTGCGGCGGCAGCCCCACCTGCGGTGGCAGCCCCACCTGCGGTGGGGGCTGACACCCATTTTTATAGGCAATTTTGGGCGCAGACGCGCCCAAAACTGCCTGGCGCCGATGCCGCCGGACGATGCGTCCGCGCCCACTTTCTGGGGACGATAGGCGGTTAAAGAGATTGCCACGATTTACTGGGGTGTTACCCGCGAAGAGCGCCAAGCTGAAGCCTTGTATTGCCTTCGACAGGCTCAGGCAGCGGGGTAAGTAGACATTTGAGGACGATTACTAATCAGGCGGGGCCGGCAGTTGATGGCGATAGACCCACCAGAGGCAGGAAGCGGCAATCAAGGCGTAGGCGGTGGTGTTGAGCCAGATGGGGAGTGGGCTGTCCAAAGCGAACGCCAGGGAGGTTAGCAGGGTCAGGTAAAGGATAGGAAAGGCGGGATGGTACATGGCTTTCAGCGAAGAGCGCCGCCATCCCCAGAGTATCCAGCCGCCAGTCAGGATGACATAGGCAGTCAGCCCCCACCAACGGTCGAGAGTCAGCAGCAACAAACAGAACAGCGCCAGTGAGGCAACTATCCGTAGCAATCCAGCAAAACTATATAGGGGCGGGCGGCGCAGCCACATGGTGACCCACATCGTGGTGAAGGAGAGCAGGTACAGGCTGAGGAGCAGAAGACCGGGGAAATCCTGGAGCATGACAGACAGGTCGTTGGCAAATAGCAAAGGGTTGAAAATAAGCTGAAGCAGTAATATGAGTAGGGGAATAACAAACCCCACAAGCAATATGGTCTGAAGGTCTGATTGGTTTTGTGGCTGACGCTGGCGCTGCTCCCAGATGGAAATATCCAGGAGTAGGAGCAAGATGGTAATGCCAGTGAGCGTGTCGCTAAGGAACCAATAGAAGCTGTAAAAGAAGAAAGCGATAAATGGGCTAAAAAAGAGGAAAACGATTAGAAATAGTTTGTCCGCTTCGTGGGCACGCAGATTGTTTTGAAACATGATGTAGCGGTCGGCAGGAATGCGGCGCGCGCCAATGTAGCTGAAGACCAGGGGGAGGGGAAGAAGAAGTATCCACACTGGCTGTGGCAGGGTGGCGCGGGTCAGGTAATAAACACCCAGGCTGAGGGTGACCAACAGGAGGTTGAAGATCATGTAACCCACCAATGCTCCAGTAAGCTTCAGGCGAAACAAGAGCAGTTTTTGGCGGCTTGAACTCAGGTCGAATTTTTCCTGGTAGTCGGTAGAGGCAACTGCGGCAATGAGGAGGGGGAGGAGAATGCCGGCAGCCGCATACTTCACACAAGCCGTCAGCCTTTCAGAGTCATCAGGCAGCGGCATACGTAACATAGGTGCAACCAGAAACCAGGCGACAATCCACAACAGAACGGCAAAGAGCAGCGCTAACCACTTATGCGGCGGCATTCCCAGACGTTCCAGCAGCACTAGAGCCTTACCTGCCCAACTGCTGCGGGAGTGGTCAGAGACATTGGACATGTCGAAGAAGTCCCGTATCCAGCTAAACGGCGAAGCCGCGGGCGGCGGCGATACGTAAGCCTGGCAGTCTGGGGCCTGCTGTGCCAGGCGGAGAATGGCTGCCGCGCCCAGGAAGGCGACTTCTTTGGGGCGGGGGGCGGTGGGTAGTTCGTCCAGGTCTTTCAGCTTCAGGGCGCCAATCAAGTAGAGGATAAGGCCGTAATAATATTCGTCCCAGTTGCCAGCCATGTAGAGGTAATGGGCAGCCATGCTGCGAATGGTGAGGAGCATGGCGAACGGTTTTTCCAATCCAGACGGCGGCGGCACACGACCCGGATGGCGAATGGCGCAGTCCAGCCGTTCGTAAAGGGGGAAGATAGTTTCTGCCGGCATCTGCCCGGCTTCTAAAGCCCGCGGCAGCAAGCGGGTGATCACGGCCATTTCCAGTTGCAGCAAGTCGCGCAGCACGTGATCCTGGCGGGAGCGGGCGAAGTCAATCAGGTAAGCATTCCGGCTTTCCAGTTCTACCAGCACATTTTCCAGGTTCAAGTCGCCGTGCAAGCGACCGACGTAGGCGTCGAAAGATTGGTTGAGAATGCCGGGCAAGGCTGTGATGGGGTCGGGTAGGGTTTGGCCGCTGGTTAAGGTTACAGGCGCGCCTGCTTGCCACCTGTCCCCCATGATGCGGCTGGCCTGGACTTGCAGTTGGTCGAAGCGGGTTTCGACGATGCGACCGGTGACGGGCTGGGGCAGGAGCTGGTCAATCAGGTATTGGTCAACGTCAGCCACGCCGCGTAGGTGCAGGCGGTTGGCGCCGCTGTGTCCGATGGGAACGTCCAGAGAGAGACGCTCTTCGGCGTGAAAGATTTTGACGACGCGGAAGCCGGCGAGGCGGACGTAGCTGCCGGCAGGCGGCGCGTGCGCGCCTATGGTATCGGGGGTGAGGGGTTGGATGGGAGCGCCGGCAGGCGGCGTCTCTACGGTAATCACCAGGTTGTATGGCAGCAGGTCGTCGTAATAGCTCTGTAATTGCAGGTCTGGTTTCAGCTCAATGTGCGCCCACAGGGAGCCCAGGCTGCGAAACAGGCGGTTTTGCAGGACGTCGCTGAGTTCCTCTTGGCTGGCGTGTTCATAGTAGCGGGACAGACTCTCAATATCGAAGGCGCCGCTGCCAATCAATGGGTAACGCAGCCCGCCCCATTGACTGCCGGCAGGACAGGTGGGCTCGCCGACCATTTCGGCGGCGTGGGGCAGGCTGTGGCGGACATTTTCCTGGTAAGCCTGCCATTCGCGTTCAATGCGTTCGCGGTAGTCAATCTTGACCACCGAGCGTAGTTCAGGCGTTCCGTCCTGGCGCAGGGGGCGCACCAGAAAAACGCGACTGCCGCTTAAGCCGCTGCCATACTCGGAATGAATGATGAGCCGTTGATAGCCAGCAAACATGGTTTCCAGCACGCGGTAGATGGAGTCGGGCAAGGGTTGGCCGATACGATTTTCTATGACAACTGGCTTGTGATTATTGTGGGCCATGCTGCACTATCAAAAGGGGTAGACCCCTATCCTCCAACTCCTTTTCCCCAAAGGGGTAAGGGTGCTTTCCTGGCAATGGGCGTATGCAATACGCCCCTACCATGCCATGTGGTCGTCAGGGCGTGGTTTCGGGGTGTACGATTTCGGTGGGAATGCCTGTCTCTTGTTCGATTTCCTGGGCGAATTGTTCGATGGCGTCGTCGCCAAAGACGCTGACGGAGGCGCGGCGGGGCGCGCCTAATAGCAGGCGGTATGCCCGCCGCTGTTGTAAGATGCGCACCAGTTCTTCGCGCATAAAGCCCTCGCGGATGACGACCTCGGCCTGCAGACCCGCGCTTTCTGCCTGCTGCCGGGCAATCTCCAGCATGACGCGCCCCAGCCAGTAAGCTTCCTGGCGCAGCGGCTCTGCCAGTAGCTTGTCAGGCTCGTTCAGGTGATGCAGATCAACCACAAATATGAAAAGGAGGGGTAGACCTGTCTCGCGCGCCAGGGCGACGGCGCGGGTACGCACGGCGCGGCTGCCCTGCCCGCCGCGCGTGGCGCAAATGATGTCGTTCATGGGCCACTTCCTGCTGCCGGCTGGCGGTTGTTGTCATTTTCATCCTGGCTGTGCTGCAGAATGGTCAGGGCGGCGGCGCGGTTATCGGTGTATTCCACGAGTTCCCGATACACTTCTTCGCCAATTAGCCCGCGGCGCAGAGCTTCGGCGAGGGCGCTGCGCTCCGCCTTTAAGGTTTCATGCCGCGCCTGCATCACCATTTGTTGTTTTAACTCGGCGTAATTCTGCAGATGGGTGATCAGACCGTGGCTGGAGTGGGCGATTTCGTCATCGTAGACGACGGCCATAGCCTGCCAGACTTCGCGGGCCAGGCCACCTTCGTGGTACAGTTTGTCCAGCATGGCTTTGCCGGCACGTTTTGCCAGCAATTGCCCCTGCTGTCGCTCTTTTTCCATGACGTGGGTGGGCTTGCGCGTTAATCCCAGGCGGCGCAGCAGGCTGGTCAGGGTCGTCGCCTGAGCCAGCAGGGTAAACAACACCACACCAAACGTCATCAACAGGATGTCGCTGGTGACTGTTCCGCCCAATATGTCTGGCGATTCAGCCAGTTTCACCGCCAGCGCCAGGCTGATAGCGCCGCGCAGCCCGCCCCAGAACATGACGTGTTGGAAATGGGGGGGGATACGCCCCAGCCGGTTAAACCGGTTGTTGAGGGCGGTTAAGCCATAGACGATGATGGCGCGGCTGACCAGCACTGCCACAATTGCCACCCCAATTTTAGGGACAATCTGTACCATGTCGTTAATGTGCGTCTGCAAGCCAATCAGGAGAAAGACGAAGGAGTTAGCCGTGAACGCCAGGAACTCCCAGAAGTTGTTCAGGGCGATCTGGGTGGTGGGGGAGGTGTTCTGGCTGCCGATGTTGCCGACGAAGATGCCGGCAGCAACCACCGCCAGAATGCCGCTGAGATGAAACTGCTCAGCCAACACAAAAGAGCCAAAAGCCAGGGCCACGGTGGTGGCTGTTTCAATTAAATGGTCGTCTACCTGCTTCAGGATAACGGTAGAAACGATGTAGCCGGACGTTATGCCGATGAGGAGTCCGCCGCCGGCGACGCGGATGAACTGCAGCAGCGCCTGATTGAACTGAAATGTCTCGGCTGCGCCGTTGCTCATGGCTTCGCCTATGCCCAGGGCGACTGTAAACAGGACAATGGCTACGCCATCGTTGAACAGGCTTTCCCCTTCTATCAACAGCGCCAGCCGCTGGCTGACGCCCAGGCCGCGAAAAAAAGAGATAACGGCGACGGGATCCGTGGCGGACATGAGCGCGCCAAAAGTGAAGGCCGCCAGCGGCGCGAATCCGAGCAGGTAGCTGACGGGCCAGGCCACCAGAAACGCGCCAACCAGCGACCCAACCAGCGCCAGCAGCAAAATGGGCAGCAGGTCGCGGCGCAGCGCTTCCCACTTGATGTGCAGCGTGGCTTCAAATATGAGCGGCGGCACCAGCAGCAGCAGGATAATGTCGCCAAAGTTGGCGCCAAAGCTGATGGTCTCCCCGGAGATGAAGGTCAGCGCCCCACCGACTAAAACCAGGGCTACTGTATAGGGCAAATGACGCAGGCGGCGGGAAAAGTAAGCTACCAACGCGGCTATGGAGAGCAGCACCACGAAAATAATCTCCAGGCGGATGAAGGAATCCGTCTGGTTAGCGGTTGAAGCCAGCAGGTTTGCCAGGGTTGCCTGGTTCATGGAGGGGCATCCTGTGAAGCGGTAAGTGGTAACTGGCGGTTTGGACGGCTAAAGCCGTTACTACGAACTTATTTCTGGAAAATACTTAGTGTTTGAAATGGCGCGCGCCGGTGAAGACCATGGCCAAACCTCGCTGGTCGGCGGCGGCGATGACGTCTTCGTCGCGGATGGAGCCGCCGGGTTGGATGACGGCAGTGATGCCGGCATCTGCCGCCGTTAATAAGCCATCGGCAAAAGGAAAGAAGGCATCGGAAGCCATGACTGCGCCGCGGGCGCGGTCGCCAGCCTTAGATATAGCCAGGCGCACGGCGTCTACGCGGCTGGGCAGACCGCCGCCAATGCCAACGGCGGCGTTCTGGCAGGCGAATACGATGGCGTTGGACTTGACATGTTGGCACGCCTGCCAGGCAAAACGCAGCGCGGGCCATTCTGATGCCGTTGGTTGTCGCTGCGTGACTACCTGCCAGACTGCCGCCGGCGGATCGCCGCGATCCAGTTCCTGCATCAGGAAGCCGCCTTGCACGGAACGCACCTGCCAGCGCTCTGGCGGCGCAGCAGGCAGAGCCAGCAGACGGCAGTTTTTCTTGCGGGCAGCAAACCAGGCCAGGGCAGCCGCGCTAAAGTCTGGGGCGGCTACGGCTTCGACAAACAGGTTGGCCTCGGCCAGGGCGGCGACGAACTCCATGTCCACGGCCCGGTTCAGGCCAATGACGCCGCCAAAGGCGGATACGGGATCAGCGGCCAGCGCCGGGGCAAAAGCCGCGGCAATGGTGTCGCCGACGGCGATGCCACAAGGGGAGAGGTGTTTGACCATGACAACGGCCGGTTCGGTGAAGCTGGCGGCGGCTGACCAGGCGGCATCCAGATCCAGCAGGTTGTTGTAGGAAAGCGGTTTACCTTGCAGCAGAGCGCCGCCCAGGGGACCGCTGCCGGCAGATGTGGCATAGAGGGCGGCGTTTTGGTGGGGGTTTTCGCCATAGCGCAATTGTTGGATGCGGGTGAGGGGCAGGGCGATGTGCGCCGGCATGGGCGCATCGTCCGCCGCGCCCAATTCGGCCAGATAAGCGGCAATAGCCATGTCGTAATCGCGCGTGTGGGCAAAGGCTTTGGCTGCCAGTCGCTGCCGCATGGGGGCAGCCACGTCGCCGGCGCGCAGGGCGGTTAAGACTGCGTCGTAGTCACCAGGATCACAGACCACCGTGACGCGGGCGAAGTTCTTGGCGGCGGCACGCAGCAGCGTTACGCCGCCAATGTCAATTTGCTCCACGGCATCGGCCACGGTCACGCCTGTCTGGGCGATGGTTTGTGAAAACGGGTAAAGGTTGCAGACGACGAGGTCTACAGGCTGTAAGCCATAGCCGGCAATTTCCGCCATGTCGGCGGCGGTGGGTTGGGCCAGGATGGCGGCGTGGATAGCCGGGTGCAGCGTTTTGACCCGCCCGCCAATCATTTCGGGCGCGCCGGTGATGGTAGATACATCCAGCACGATCAGACCCGCTTCGCGTAGTGAACGGGCCGTACCGCCGCTGGCGACGAGTTCCCAGCCGAGACTGGCTAACCCTTGCGCCAGGGGCAACAGTCCCGTTTTGTCATAGAGTGATAAGATAGCGCGTGGCATTACTGGTATTCCTTCAGGTTGACTTTGCCATACTGCCCTTTGTGGAATTTCTGGCGGTCTGCGCCCCAGGGAATGGTGCAGTCCAGTCCCATTTTGGCGGTGCGGCTTTTCTGCCCTGGGGTGTGTTCGCCAGATGGGTCGAGGGAACTGCCCGGTTGGTGAGCTTTGATGATCAAGTCTTGATCTGCCTGAAAGCGGGTGGCGACTGCCCATTCGACAGCCAGGGGGTCAAAGATGTCAATGTCGGTATCTACGACCCAGACGTGTTTGAGGGAGCCGTGTCCGCGGAAGGCGGCTTCAATGGCCTGACGACCATCGTCGGGGCCTTGTTTGTCAATCTGGACGACGGCATGCAGCCAGCTTGCGCCGCCGGGGGTGATGTAGACACCAGTGCAGCGGGCGACTTCGTTGACGGCGGCGAAAATGGTCGGCTCTTTGGGCATGCCCATGAGGGTTTTATGTTCCAGACCGCCAGGGAGCAGGGCGTGGAAAATGGGATGGCGGCGATGGGTGATCAGGTCAATTTCGATGATGGGCTGCCGCCGGGTGATGTCCATTGTTTCGGTGAGGTCCATGAAGGGGCCCTCGGCGTGGCTTTGTCTGGTGATGCGCCCTTCGAGCACGATTTCGGTGGATGCCGGCACAAACAGGTCATTGGTGAGGCATTTGACCAGCGGCGTGGCAGCCAGGGCGTGGGCTACGGTCAGTTCATCTACACCCGGCGGCGGG
Organism: Chloroflexota bacterium; assembly: GCA_019136785.1. Taxonomy (GTDB): domain Bacteria; phylum Chloroflexota; class Anaerolineae; order Promineifilales; family Promineifilaceae; genus JAGVTM01. The sequence continues at coordinate 14,172 of JAGVTM010000169.1, forward strand.
GACATGGACGCTGCCAGGTGGACGGCGGGAGAAACGCCAATGCAAATGGCGACGGGCAGGTCGCCGGACACTTTTTGCAGCGCGTTATAGGTGCCGCGCCGTTCCACGATGCGGGCAGCGAACCGCTTTTCGTCCAGGCGCAGCAGCCGGTGGTAGCACATGTTGCCTCCCAGTTCCGGGTCCCGGATGATGACGACGTTGCTGGCAATGTAATAGCCGGCGTCCTGCGGCAGGTGCAGCAGAATGGGCAAGTCGTACAGATTTACTTTTTCGAGCACGACTTCCTGGCAGGGGGCGCTGTCCACGATGGGGGGCGTTTGGGGGTGGGCCAGCGCCTGGGTCAAATGGGGCAGTAGGTCTGCCTGGGGCACGCCCAGGGAGATGCTAAAGTAGCGGCGGTCGGAGCAGGGGCCGGCGCAGACGCGCCAGCCAGGATGTTCCAGGATGTGGTTGAAGAGGACGGGTTTTCCTTCAAGGGCGTGGGCCACGTTTGCCAGCTCAAAGCGGACGCTGACGGGGTGGTCAATAGTTACCAGGTCGCCGCTGTGGCGGGCTTGTTCGAGAAATGCGCGCATGGGTGTGTTTGCCTATGCCTGGAGTTCGCTCCAATGACCGTTCTGACGCTGGTATTGGCGGATGCCGGCATTTTCCGCCAGGGCTATGGCAATGGGCACCAGGCGACCAACGGTGATGTAGTGGGAATTGCCGGCAGGCGTGCTGGTGCGCCGTTCGGCAAAGCGGTGGCTGTGGGCGAGGAACCAGGGGCGCACCTGCGCCAGCGGCAGGCTGTAGAGGCGGCTAATCTCCACAAAGTAATA
>JAGVTM010000506.1 GCA_019136785.1 Chloroflexota bacterium
GGCATCCTCAGATGCCGACGTTCGCATCTGAGGATGCGAACCCGCAGAACTTATTATTATCAGGCTGGCTCAATGAGGGAGTAGCCCACGCCGGGGATGGTTTCGATTAACGAAGCCGCGGTTTCATCGGGATCAATTTTGGCGCGCAGGCGATACACAAGCTGTTTGAGCATCATCCGATCCCCCCCTTCCGCACCCCAAATGGCGGTAATTAACGTGTCGCTGGACAGGACTTGCCCGGCGTTAAGCATCAACGTCTCCAACAGTTTGGCTTCCAGCGGGGTCAGCCGCAGTGGTTCTGCGTCCCGCCCTGATTCTTTCGCCCGCCGCTGTAGTTCGTTGCGCGAGCGGTCAAACACCAGCCCGGCCAGTTCCAGCACGGTGGGCGCGCCCGCCACGCCGGCGCGACGGGCCACGGCGCGGACGCGGGCCACCAACTGGTTGGGGCTGAACGGTTTGACAATATAATCGTCCGCGCCCCACTCCAACCCTTTGACCACCGCCTCATCGCCGCTGCGCACGCTGAGGATAATGATGGGCGTTTGTTCCTGGCTGCGGATTTGCCGGCATACCGCCAACCCATCCAGTTTAGGTAAATTCAAATCCAACACAATCAAGTCGGGCGCGTGCGCTTTCCACAGCTGCAGCGCCGCCAGGCCATCAAAAGCGGTGACCACCTCATACCCCGCCCGCCGCAGGGTAAAGGACACCACATCCGAAAGCGAAAGATCATCCTCCACCACCAATATCTTCATACCTCATAAGTCCTGTGGCGGATGCCATATAGCTGGCAGAAAACGACGCAACGTTTAAGGAAAAGGAGCAGTAGGTTGTAGGACCAGGTGTGGATTGACCAGGCGAGAACGAGGTGGTCTTAGCGCCTCAATTTCAATGTATACAATAGGCTGCTCAGCCACGTATTCATTGCTGCGGGCATATTCTAAGTTAATCCGATATAGCTCAGGGTCATCTTGAGGCAATAGGACAATCTCTGCCCCCGATGGAATGTCGGCTAACATGTCAGGATGATCTAACAAATAGCGTTCAAATTCAAAAGAGAGAGTTAAGTTCTTCTCGACAATCGTTTCCTGATTATACATTCCTCTTTAACTCCTGTGCGTACCGTGAACGATATTGCTGCCAATTTGCTTTGATGTCTCTTTCCCCAATAGTCAGCACTTCTTCTCGCGTATAGCCCCAAAACTCGAGCTTTTCTTGCGATCCATCGGGATAGAGTAAATCTTTATGAGGCCGATTATGCGCTGTGTCATAGCGAACAATAGGATACCATTTACCTTCAATCAGGGCTTCGTACTGGATGATGAACTGTATAACACGCCCATTCTTCAATAAATGAGAGTAACGGAAGCGATCACGACGATCGGGTGTGAAATAGAACAGGTATTCTTTTTCGCCCATATGTAAGCATTATAACGGGCTTGAGAAAGAGAATCAATCGCCCACGCACATCGCATCCTTTTTGCGTACCTGTTCTATTTACTGTTTTTCCGTTCACTCAATGGGGATCGGGTCGCCCAGAACGGCGGCGGGGCGCTGCCAGACGACGTCCCATAAGGCTACCAGGGTGGCCGGGATTTCGCGGGTGGTGGACCAGCGCAGGCTGCGGTCGCTGTAATCTCGCCGGTCGGCAATGACGCCTTCTGCCGGCATTCCCAACACGCGGCAGGTAAACAACGCCCGCGGCAAATGGAACGCCTGCGTCACCAGCAAGGCGGACTCCACCTGGAAGATGGCGCGGGCGCGGTAACAGGTATCGTAGGTGCGCCGTCCGCCGTAATCCGGCTGGATGTCGGCGGCGGGCACGCCGCGGGCCATGGCGTAAGCCATCATTTCCTGTGGTTCGTTGTACTCCAGACTGCTGTTGTCGCCGCTGACCAGGATTTTCTGCACAATGCCGGCATGGTACAACTGCACCGCCGTCTCCACCCGATCCCGCAGCATGGCGCTCAAACGACCATTGGGAAAGACGCGCGCCCCAAAAACAATCGCCACCTGCTGCGGCGGCGCGCTGTCCACCGTGTAAAGCTGGCTGCCATACCACCACTGCACCAATCCCCACCAGGCAAACGGAAACAGGGCGGCAGCAGCCCCCAGCCAGAAAGCGCGTTTGCCCCATTGCTGCCGCCGTGCCTGTTCGCCCTCGCTCATGCGCCTACCATTCTCCATTCTCGCGCCGCTGCGCCCCGGCCAGCAGCAGTTCCAGCCGCTCTTCCACCTGCTCCAGCCACTCCCGCAGCCGGTCATCCACCTCCGGCTCATATTGAAAGACAAAACTGAGCAGGTCTAGCTGGCGGGCCATGATGGCGCTGTCTAGCTGGCCCGGATACGCTTCCGGCAGCGGGCGCACGGCGACGTACCCCTGTAAAAAGGAGCGGCGCAGCGCCACGTAATCCGGGTCGTCCAGCAAATAGAAGAGGGCAATGCCCATGTCCTGCACCGGGTACGCCCAACGGCTGTCGTCAAAATCCAGCACGCCCAGCCGCCCCCGCTGCTGCACCACGTTGCCCGTGTGCATATCCAGATGCAAAAAACGCAGCCCGTCCGCGCTGGCGTACAGTTCATCCATCAACCGCTGTCCGCGCGCCGCTGCCTGCCGGATAAGCTGGCGCAGCCGCGGCGAAAACGCGCCTGTGTCCTCAGCGACGCCCGCAGGTTCGCCAAAGGGCCACACCTGATCCAGGCGCGTGCGGCAAAAATCAGGCGGCGGACGGTAGCTGTCGGCGTGGTTGTGCAGATGAGCCATTAACGTGCCTAATTTACGCAGCGTCAGCCGGGATAACTGGTTGCCAATGATGCGGCCTTCCACCCAGGCAAAGAGGGCGCAGTGGCGCGGCTCCAGCATGTCGGGCGGCTCCAGCGTCACCACCCATTCGCCCGCGGCGGTGGGCAGCGGCGCGGGCACGAGCAGGTCTGTCTCTTGCCGCAGCGCCGCCAGCCAGGCCATTTCTGAACGAATCTCAATCTCCGTGCGCGCCCCTGGCTTGTTGATCCGCAGGGCATAGCGCTGCCCATCCCGCGTATCCACGCGAAAGATAGCGTTATACTCATTGGATAGCAGACGCACGTCCGCCACGTCCAGGGCATACTCAGCCAGCGCCGTCCAGGCTAACTGGTTTAGCCGGCGGATTTTGCCCTGGGGAGATAGTTCGTAGAAATACCGCATCCCTCACCCTTCTATTCTACAGCGGCAGCCACAAAATCAATCGCCAATTGTACCTCGTCCGTCACATTCGCCACATCGGGCACGCTGGGAATGACCAGGTTGTACGCGGCGCGGGTGATGGTGGCGGTGGCTGTGCCCGCCAACTGGGTGGGGGAGACCGCCGTAGCAGTCACGTCAAATGTCACGGGATTGGTGACGTCGCGGATGGTCAGGTCGCCCACAATCTGGAAACTGACTTCTTGCCCGGCGGCGGCGCTGGCGGGCAGTCCGATGATCTGGGTGGGGGTGAAGGTGATGAACTCATATTGGTCGGTGTTTAGAATACGGTTGCGGATGGCGTTGTTGCGGAAGTTGTTATCGGTTAGCAGCGTGCGGACGTTAATGGTGATGACGCCCACCTGGGTGGCGACCAGGTCGTCCAGGTTGACGGCAATTTGCCCGGCCACCTGGTCGGTGACGCCCACCACGGTGGTGCGCGCGCCGCGCAGGTCTTCTTCCAGGGTGAAGCTGGCTTGCGAACCGCTCTGGTCAATTTCAAAGAGGATGGCGGCGGCGGTAGGCGCCGCCGTCGTTTCTGTGGGCGCCGCCGCTATTGCCGTGGGCGCGGCTGCTGTTTCAGCCGGCGCCGCCGCTGTTTCAGCCGGCGCCGCCGCTGTTTCAGCCGGCGCAGCTTCTGGCTCGCTTACGGCGGTGGCTTCGGCC
>JAGVTM010000350.1 GCA_019136785.1 Chloroflexota bacterium
AGCGTGCGCGAGAACATCGCCTTTGGTCGCCCCCAGGCCAGCGAGTCGGACATTATCGCCGCCGCCCAGGCGGCGCAGGCGCATGACTTCATCATGGCTATGCCCCAGGGATACGATACGCTTGTCGGCGAGCAAGGTTCTACCCTTTCTGGCGGGCAGCGGCAGCGTCTGGCGATTGCCCGCGCCCTGCTCAAAGACCCGCGCATTCTCATTCTGGACGACGCCACTTCCAGCGTAGACACGGAAACAGAGCAGTTAATCCAGATGGCTTTGCAGCGCTTGATGCGCCCCGACGCCGCGTCGGCGCGCACTTCTTTTGTCATTGCCCAACGGTTAAGCACCGTGCGCCTGGCTGACCTGATACTGGTTTTAGAAAAGGGGCGGATTGCCGCTGCCGGCACGCACGAAACCCTCTTGCAGCGCTCCCCCCTCTACGCCGACATTTACTACCGTCAGCTTCGCCCTGACAGTGAGAGACAAACCGCATGAGTTTTTCCATTGGTTCCGCCGGCGCCAATATGGGCCCGCGCGGCGCGCTGGAGCGATTTGGCGAGGAAGTTGAAGATCGCGCCATTGATTGGCGCGGCGCCGGCTGGCGCGTCATAGTCCGTCTGTTGGCTTACCTGCGCCCCTATTGGAAGCGCATGACGGCAGCCTTCCTCTGTATGCTGCTGGCTTCGGCGCTCACCCTCTCCACCCCTTACCTGGTCAAAGTCGCCATTGACCAATACATTACCGCCGGCGATGCGGCGGGTCTGACCCGCATTGCCCTGCTGCTGCTGGGCGCGTTCCTGGGCATCTACCTGGCTTCGGCGGCGCAGCGCTATTTGCTCTCCTGGGTGGGGCAGCGCGTGTTAGCCACCCTGCGCTTGCAGCTTTTTGAGCATTTGCAGCGCCTGTCGCTGGGCTACCACGACACCCACATTGTCGGCGTCACCATTTCCCGCGTCATCAACGACGTGTCCGTCATCAATGAACTGCTCTCCCAGGGATTGATCACCTTGATTGGCGATACGCTGGTGCTGGTGGGTATTGTGGGCGTCATGCTGTCCATGAGTCCCCGCCTGGCTCTCATCTCCTTTAGCGTGCTGCCCCTGATGGTCTTGCTCACTTACCTGTTTGCGCGGCGGGCGCAGGTCGCCTTTCGCCAGACGCGCCAGCGCATTGCCGCTGTGGTGGGTGAACTGGCGGAGGACATCTCCGGTATGCGCGTCATCCAGGCGTTTGCTCAGGAAGGGGCGTCCCAGGAACGCTTCGACGCCGTTAACCGCGCCAACCGCGACGCCTATGTGGATGCCATGTCCCTGTCGTTTGTGTTTTTGCCGGCAGTCGAGTTCCTGGGCATGTTAGCCACGGCGGTTGTGCTCTGGTTTGGCGGGCGCGCCGTCGCCGCTGACGAGATAACCCTGGGCGTCGTCGTCGCCTTTCTGGCTTACGTCACCCGCTTCTTTCAGCCTATTCAGGAACTCAGCCAGCTATACACCACCCTGCAAGCGGCTATCGCCGGCGGCGAACAGGTGCTCAAACTGCTGGATACCCCGCCCGACGTGCAAGACGCGCCCGGCGCCATCCCCATGCCCGCCATCGTGGGCCAGATAGAACTGCGCGACGTCTCTTTCGCCTATCGCGCCGATGAACCCGTACTGTCCCACATCAACCTGCGTATTGCGCCGGGGCAAATGGTGGCGCTGGTCGGCCCCACCGGCGCCGGCAAATCTTCCATTGCCAACCTGGTAGCCCGTTTTTACGAAGCCACGGAAGGCGCGGTGCTGATTGACGGCGTGGACGTGCGCCAGGTGCAGCAGCAGTCGCTGCGGGCGCAAATGGGGCTGGTGCCGCAGGAGCCATTTTTGTTTACAGGCACGATTGCCGATAACGTCCGCTTTGGCTGCCCCGGCAAAGATGATGCCGCCGTGCGGCAGGCGGCCCGTCTGGCCAACGCCCACGACTTTATCATGGCTCTACCCCAGGGATACCAGACGCCCATCCTGGAAGGGGGCGTCAATCTCTCTATTGGTCAACGCCAGTTAATTTGCATCGCCCGCGCCGTCCTGGCTGACCCTCGCATTTTGATTCTGGACGAAGCCACCGCCAGCGTGGACACCATCACCGAAGCCTTAATTCAAGAAGCCCTGGCTCGCCTGCTGCGCCCCGCCGACGCCGCCCCCCGCACCTCCATCGTCATCGCCCACCGCCTGAGCACCATCCGCGACGCCGATGTCATCTGCGTCATCCAGGCGGGCCAGATCATCGCTCGCGGTCGCCACGAAGAACTCCTACAACAAGGCGGTCTCTACCGCCAGTTATACGAACGCCAGTTCCTCCGCCGCGAAGATGACGGAGATAACCCGCCGGATAATGGGTAATGGTGGGCGAGGGGCGTGCAGCGCCCCTCGCCCACTCCGAAAGCCCCCTTCCCCCCTTAGGGGGAAGGGGGTTGGGGGATAGGGGCCCACCAAGAGCCAGGAGAACAAGCCCGTTCAAATTGAGAATTGCTGGTGAAAATCGGCAGCTTATCTGCCTGGTGGTATAATTCAGTAATATAACGAAACCTCTTGTTTCTCCGCATCCCTGCGTGAGACCGTTTTCAGAGGGGGGCTTTTATGAACTGGCAAACGATTCTCAATGATGATCCATTACCCTGGCTGCTGGAAGAAGATCCGCTTAACCCAGGCGTGCGCTACTTTGCTTTGCGGGATCTGCTGGGCATGCCGGCACATTCCCCCGAACTCCGCGCCGCCCAACAAGCCGTCATGACCACCGGCCCCGTGCCCGCCATCCTGGCGCAGCAGCACCCCGATGGCTACTGGATTCAGCCCGGCTACCTGCCCAAATACCAGGGAACTATGTGGTCCTTTATCTTCCTGGCGCAGTTGGGCGCCGATGGCCGCGCCCCCCGCATCCGCCGCGCTGTTGAACATCTCCTGGACTATGCCCCGGCGGCGCACGGCGGCTTGAGCCTGGATGGGCGTAACAGCGGCCTGATCCACTGCTTGCAGGGCAATCTGTGCGCCGCCCTGATAGAGTTTGGCTGCCTGGACGATGCGGACTGCCGCAGCGGCAGACTGCAGCGGGCGCTGGACTGGCTGGCGCGCAGCATCACCGGCGCAGGCATTGCCGCCAGCGACGAAAAAGATGCGCCCGTTCGTTATCTACGCAGCGGTAACAGCGGGCCTGGCTTTGCTTGCAGCGCCAACAACCACCTGCCCTGCGCCTGGGGCGCCATCAAGGCCCTGCTGCCTTTGAGTAAAGTGCCGGCATCCCACCGCACCCCGCCCATGGACAGCGCCATCCAGACGGGCATCTCCTTCCTATTCAGCTGCGACCCCGCCGCCGCCGATTACCCCATGGGCTACGCCAGCAAACCCAACCAAAGCTGGTTCAAATTTGGCTATCCCATTTTCTACATCACCGACGTCCTGCAAAACCTGGAAGTTCTGACTGCCCTGGGCTGCGCCGCCGATCCCCGCCTACGCCCCGCTCTGGAACTCCTCCGGCGCAAACAAGACAGGCAGGGCCGCTGGCTTATGGAATACACCTACAACGGCAAAACCTGGGTAGACGTGGAAGAAAAGGGCAAGCCCAGCAAATGGGTCACCCTGCGCGCCCTGCGCGTCCTCCACCACGCCCCACTCCTCTAATTTCCCTTTGCGCCCTTCGCGTCTTTGCGGTGAAAAAAGATCTTACCGCCAAGACGCAAAGAACGCGAAGGAAAGAAAGCGCCCCAAACTCTTTGCGCCCTTCGCGTCTTCGCGGTGAAAAAAAGATCTTACCGCTAAGACGCAAAGAACGCGAAGATAAAGAAAGCGCCCGCTCCTTCTTTGCGCCCTTCGCGTCTTCGCGGTGAAAAAAAGATCTTACCGCCAAGACGCAAAGAACGC
>JAGVTM010000519.1:0-4644 GCA_019136785.1 Chloroflexota bacterium
TTTGCAGGCGAACGAGGCAGACGTGGCGCAATTGTCGGCGCGCGTAGGCGCTGCCGATGAGACGATTGCCGCGCTGCACGCAGAACTGGCAGCCGCGCGGTCGGAAGCCGCTGCCCTGGCACAAAAGCTGGCGGAGATGGAAGGGGCTGGCGCTGCCGGCATGGAACCAACCCGAATGCCAATGGAGGCGCTGGCTGAAGTAACTGAAACTGCCCCGTCGCCGCCCGACGATCTGAAGATAATTGAGGGCATTGGGGCCAAGATCGCGGAGGTTTTGCAGAATGCCAGCATTCACACCTTCGCCCAATTAGCTGCCACTGATGTCATCCGCCTGGAAACCATCCTGGCTGAAGCTGGGCCCCGCTTCCAACTGGCAGAACCAGCCACCTGGCCCCAACAGGCGGCCCTGGCGGCTGCCGGCAGTTGGGACGAACTCCAGCAACTGCAAGACGCCCTGAAAGGGGGACATGGCGTTAGAGGCGACGTGCAGCCGCTGTGAAGGAAAAAGCGAAAAGGGTCACGGAGGTGGGAATATGAACGAAGATTATGGCCCGCAGCATGTGTTGTTTTACGATGTAGTCAAGCTGGTGATTGCTCTGATCCTGCTGGGCATTACCGGGTTGCTGCTGCTGGAAGCTACCAGCCAAAGCGCTTCCCTGTTGTCGCTGCTGCTTTAGCTAAAGATGCCCGACAGCCCTTGCTGCAGCAGAATGAAGCCAAAAGTCAACAGCAGCAGGATGCTCGCCAACATCAAGCCGCGCACCAGGCGCGGCCCAAGCCGTCGCGCCTGGTGGAATACGCCAACCATCAACATCATGCCCGCCAGAAACACGCCATAAAACCCCAATAAGAAAAGGGCGGCGTGGGCGATGGAGCGCTGCCAGGCAGACAGCAGCAGTGGCCCATTGATCAGCCCCCAAAAAAGATAGGGGCCAGGGCTGAGCAAATTCATGAGGACCGCGCGGCGCAAACCGCTGCGGGTGGGAGCGACAGCCGGTTGTGGCGCGCCATACAATTGCGCGCCATGGTATGGCGCCACTGGCTGCCGCCATTCACGCCAGACGCCCCAGGCCAGGTAGAGCACAAACAAGCCGCCCGCCAGATTCAAGCCATGAATGACCAGGGCGGGCAACTGTCCCAAGACAAACGTCATCACAATGACAATAGGGGCGTCCGAAATCAGGGGCGCCAGGGTTACGGGCAGCCCGCGCCGCCAGCCGCCAGCCAGGGATTCGGAGATGAGAAAGGCTTGCAGCGGGCCGGGGGCGCCGGCGGCGGTCACGCCTAGACCCGCGCCGCGCAGCCAGAACTCAAACGGGGTCAACGTCATCGGTGGTGATTGATACGAGACAATGGTCAGGCGGCGTGGTGGTTATCTACCAGGCTAAAAGTCTCGCCGAAAATCAGGTCGCGCACGTGGTCGCTTTCCAGAAATGCGCGCGGGAAACCCAGCCTGAATTCGCTGACCTGGCTCAGCTTTTCCAGATGCGCCGCATCCAGTTGAAAGTTGAGGCAGCCGAGGTTTTCTTGCATTTGCCCGGCTGTGCGCGCCCCCAGAATGGGGACAATGACGCCCGGCTGCTGGCGCACCCAGTTGATGGCTGCCTGGGCTGGCGTCACGCCCAATTCTTCGGCGATGGCGGCCACCTGGGCTGCCCGGCTCAGGGCGCGCTCGCTCAAATGATCTGGCGAAATGCGACTCGGCGTGCTGCCTGCCTGCGGTTTGTTAAATTTGCCGCTCAAAAGGCCATCCTCCAGCACGCCCCACGGAGTCACAGCCATGTCAAATGCCTGGGCCATGGGCAGCAGTTCCCGCTCCGGGTCACGGCTTAACAGACTGTAAGGCAGTTGCAGAGCAGTAAACGGCGTCCAGCCGCGGAGTTCAGCCAGGGTATTGGCTTGAGCGGCAACCCAGGCTGGCGAATCGGAGATGCCGGCATGTAAAATCTTACCCGCACGCGCCAGATCATCCAATCCGCGGCATGGTTCAATAACGATGTGAATCGGCAAGATGTACCTTTACAATTGAATGCGTGTTGTGCCTGCCAACGGACAGGCGAAGCCAGCCCAGCGTTCATGGGTCGGGCCAGTTCTAATTTGTGCGGTGTCAGGCTAGATGGCAGGATAGCCCAGTAATTCAAGCCAGTCGTTGGAGCCTGGATAGATACCAGCGATTTGGTAAGGGCTCTGGCCACGGCGTTTACCTCTTTGATAGGGTCGCATGTTGTGCCAGAGTACGAATAAGTCGAGATAGGCCTGTAAGGTTTCCTGGTCACGGAAGCACTGACGATTGTTGAGGAAACTCTTGAGCAGGCCGTTGATGCATTCGATCAGGCTGCTGGTACGAGCTGTGCCGTCCAGGATCTGCAGTAGGCGAGTAGCCAGGTGTTCTCTGGTGGTGTCGTCAGCGATGAGAGAGTTCAGGTCGGCTTGCGCCTGGATGGCATGTACTCGCAACTGGTTATGGCCATTGATCAAAGCCTGACGCAAACGCCAATGGCGCGCCACCGTGCGTTCGAAGCGTTTCTGCTCGGCAAGATCAGGGAGGTGCTGGGCAAGAGCGTGGCGATAGTCTGAGAGAGCAGCAGCTGTCCAGGTGAGAAAAGTGAGCAGATGCTGTTGGTGGTTACGCAAGGTTTTGACAAAGTCTTGCACCCGGGGGTGCTCGATCTTGGCCAGAGCCGCGCGGGTTTCTTCCATCAGCCAGGTAGCTGTTGCCGGATCACGGATCTCGCCTGAACGCCAGTCTACCAATTCAAAGGCGTCACTCAGATGGTCTAGCCAGACAGCAAAGGTGTCGTATTGGGCGATAGCTTGTTCTTCTTTCAGCGTCGCTGGCAGGTAGTGTTGTTCAAACAGGGTGTCGTCCCAAGCCTTGACTAGTTGCTTCTCCAACTTGAGCACCTGGCTCATCGCCTGGTAGGCCGCCTTCTCCAAAAACAGCTTGACCCGACTGCCATCGCGTTGGAGATGCCAGGGATCCTTCTGGACGGTAACCTGCTCCATGTCCACCAGTTGTTGCGACTTGGCATAGGCGCGAGCCATGTCTTCTACCAAGCCTTCAATAATGGCGCCTCGTTCTTGAGCCATTAGTAGCGCCGCTCCCCAGGTGTCCGCTTGACGATCGGAGCAGACCTGCGCCAGGAGGATCGTTGTACTGACTGGATCCACCACCAGCAAGAGCGGATAACCCTGGAAGAAGGTCTCGTCTCGCAGCACGATGAGTGGACCCAAAGGACTGGTATCGATCTGACGCAGCTTTTTGCCAGCACGCTGCCCAGCTTGCAGACGCATCTGGCTAAGCCAGCCTACACTCCGCTGCTGGTCAAAAGCCTCACTCATGATGGCTTGCATAGGCCGAAGGGACACATTGCCTGGAAAAGTCGCTGTCAAAACGGTACGCGCCAGTCGGTTACTTGTCACCGACGCCGTGTGTGGACTAACCTTCTCCGTGGGCGGCATTAGCAGCGCTGCTGGCGGCGTAGTGCCCAACAAACGTTCCTGCAACCGGTCGCCGAGTGCATAGACGCTCACCCGCGACAGCCCAAAGACCTCGGCTAGCCAGGTGATGCAACCCCATGGGCGACGATGGCGGGGTATTGCGGTCACTGCTCCGATGAACAACACGTCGGCCAGGCTCAGGTGCGGCAACTTAGGTGCTAGCGTTGTTGGCGCACCGCTCGCCAAACACTGCCAGGTACTTTCCATCGGTTCAGGCCACAGTACGGTAGCTGTAGCAGTTTGCGTGTACAATGTCATGGGAAGGTGATCTCCTTTGGTAAAATTAGTGGGTGGGTATCCTGCTAATCATACCAGAAAGGTCACCTTCCCGACTCATTCAATTGTAAAGGTACAAAGGTTCATCAGTGAACCATGCCTATCCTGCTAATCATACCAGAAAGGTCACCTTCCCGACTCATTCAATTGTAAAGGTACAAAGGTTCATCAGTGAACCATGCCGAAGATCTATTGGAAAAAGAGGTGACGCCGCTGGTTCGAGATAATCTCGCTGTTGTCTTCGCATAACAAAAGGGTGAATAGTGGAGAGTGGTCGGTGGTAAGAAGCGTTGACTACTGACCACCCACAAATAGATTGTGTAATCTGATGGCCTCTCAGGCGCGGGTGAGGGCGCGGCTGAGGAGTTGGTGCAGCGTCTGACCGCGAATGAGTTCTACGTCGTCCTGGTATTTCAAGATAACGCCCAGGGTGTCTTCCACGACCGTCTCGCTGAGGGCGCGCTGGTCTAAGGCTACCAGGGCGGCGGTCCAGTCCAGGGTTTCGGCCACGCCGGGCACTTTGTAGAGATCGATCTGGCGCAGTTCTTGAATAAAGGCGGTGATCTGGCGCGCCAGGCCGGTGGCGGCCTGGGGCATTTTGGTCTGGACGATTTCCAGTTCTTTATCGTAGCTGGGGTAATCTATCCAGTAGTAGAGGCAGCGCCGTTTGAGGGCGTCGTGTACCTCACGGGTGCGGTTAGAAGTGAGGATGACGACGGGGGGCGTGGCGGCTTTGATGGTGCCGATTTCGGGGATGGTGATCTGGAAGTCGGAGAGTACTTCTAACAGGAAAGCCTCGAACTCTTCATCGCTGCGGTCAATTTCGTCAATGAGCAAGACGGGCGCCTGCTGGCGGGTCTGTTCGAT
>JAGVTM010000519.1:4670-6298 GCA_019136785.1 Chloroflexota bacterium
CGCCGCGGGCTTCCAGCAGGCGGATGTGCAGCATCTGGCGGGTGTAGTTCCATTCGTAGACGGCATGGTTGACGTCCAGACCTTCGTAACATTGCAACCGGATCAGGTCAGTCTGCAACATATTGGCGATGACTTTGGCGATTTCGGTTTTGCCAACGCCGGCTTCTCCTTCCAGAAACAGGGGGCGTTGTAGTTTCAGTGCCAGGAAGATGGCCGTAGCCAGGCCGCGATTGGCGATGTAAAGCTGGCGGCGCAGGGCATCCTGGAGGTCATCAATAGATTGAAAGGGCATAGGGTCTCCAAAGCGTGTATTGGTCACAAGTTGCTAAGAATTTTTTCGCCGCCAAGAATTTTTCTCACCGCCAAGACGCAAAGGGCGCGAAGGTTTTAGCTGTGATTCTTTGCGTCCTGGCGGGTCAACTCATTCGTGACCTTTACAAAAATCCCCAAAGCGTAAGAGGAATTGGCAATCGCATCGTTGCCTGTTTTCCGTTGCCTGTTACTGCGCGGTCAGTCCACCGTCAATGGTGAGGGCGGCGCCGTTGACGAAGGAGGCGGCGTCGGAGCAGAGCCAGAGGACGGCGGCGGCGACTTCTGCGGGTTCACCCAGGCGGCGGCTGGGGTTGGCGGCGATCATGCCCTCGGCGAGTTGGGGCATGACTTCCAGGGCGCGCTCGACCATGGCGGTGCGGATGACGGCGGGGCAGACGGCGTTGACGCGGATGTTTTTGCGGGCGTATTCAACGGCGGCGGTTTTGGTGAGGCCAATGACGCCGTGTTTGCTGGCGGCGTATGCCGGCATACTATGCGCCCCCACCAACCCGGCCACGGAAGCCGTATTGGCAATCACGCCGCCGCCCTGGGCAATCATCTGCTGAATTTCGTATTTCATGCAGAGCCAGACGCCTTTTAAGTTGACGGCCATGATCCGGTCAAATTCGGCTTCGGCGACGTCGGCGGTGCGGGTAGGGGGGCCTTCGATGCCGGCATTGTTGAAAGCGCAGTCCAGCCGCCCAAAATGGGCCACCGTTGCCTGAACCATTTGCGCCACCTCTACTGCCTGCGTTACGTCGGCGCGCATGAACAGTCCTGCGCTGCCGGCATTTTGCACCAGCCGCGCCGTTTCCTGACCCGCTTCTTCGTCAATATCCACCAACGCCAGCCGCGCCCCGGCGCGCGCAAAAGCCAGCGCCGTGGCCCGCCCAATCCCGGCGCCGGCTCCCGTAATTAAAACAACTTTGTTCATCAAAGACATTTGCTCGTTTTCCGTATCTACTTACCGCAAAGACGCAAAGGCTTGTCCTGAGTATTATCGAAGGGACGTCAAGATTCCCTGGTTTTTCTTTGCGATCTTCGCGTCTTAGCGGTGAAAATCCAGAGAGGTTTAGTAGTTACCGTTTTCCACTGTTTGTTGTCAGTTACCGGTAATCAGTTGCCTGTTGCCTGTTGTTTGTTTTCTGCTGCGCGGCGCCGGTCTTTCGGGCACATCCTCCAGCAGGCCGCCATGGCCAAAAGCGATAATGTCTGCCGCCGTCAGATAGTCGCCGGCTAGCAGACGCGGCAGCACCAGGTCCACAATGTTTTCTTTGGGGCTGCGGGCGCAGCCGGGCGCGCCCAAGATGGGAACG
>JAGVTM010000624.1 GCA_019136785.1 Chloroflexota bacterium
TGGCTGGCGGGCAGCCAGGTCTGGCCCAGGTCGGTGGAGCGGAACAGTCCGCCGCCCCGGGTGCCGGCAAAGAGGCTGTCCCCATCCGGCCCCACGGTCATTGTCCACACATCCAGGTCAGTCAAGCCCTGGCTGGCGGGCAGCCAGGTCTGGCCCAGGTCGGTGGAGCGGAACAGTCCGCCGCCCCGGGTGCCGGCAAAGAGGCTGTCCCCATCCGGCCCCATGGTCACTGTCCAAACATGAAGGTCAGTCAAGCCCTGGTTGGCGGGAAGCCAGGTCTGTCCCAGGTCGGTGGAGCGGAACAGCCCGCCACCGAACGTACCAGCAAAGAGGCTGTCCCCATTCGGACCTACGGTGACTGTCTGCACAAACAGGTCAGTCAAGCCCTGGTTGACGGGCCACCAGGTTTGTCCCAGGTCGGTGGAGCGGAACAGCCCGTCGTCGTCTGTGCCGGTAAAGAGGCTGTTCCCATCTGGCCCCACGGTCACTGCCCGCACATGCAGATCAGTCAAGCCCTGGTTAGCGGGCAGCCAGGACTGTCCCAGATCAGTAGAGCGGAACAGCCCGCCGCCGTCTGTGCCGGCAAAGAGACTGTCCCCATCTGGTCCCACTGCCAGCGTTGATACTGATAGGGGGGGGCCGGAAGGGAACCCAACAGTAGCCATACTTTCCTGGCGCAATGGCTGCGCAGGAAATGCTGTCAGCGCAACACCGGGCGTAATGAGCAGGAATAACAGCAAAATGCCGCCCACCATGAGGCGTCTTAGCCAAACCCACAGAACACGCAGCAGGCTGCGCACAGGGATCTTCCCGGTCACGAGAGAAGGTTGTGTGGAGGTTGGGCCTGGCGTATTGTCGCTCATCTTCAGAGTCAAATCAGGATCAGGGATGCTGCTGCGCCGCTTTTTGCTGGTGCAGGCAGCCACACGGCTCTGCACCTCGGTCAGTTTTTGCCCATGCAGACTATAACCGGGCAGCAGCAGGCAGGCAAGCACGGCGCAACGAACTTTGCTCCATAGATAGAATGGATTAGAATTACCCCACCTGTCAATGCCTTGTCCGGTAAAGGAGCAAGATATGTTTGTTGATACCCGCTATGAACACGTGGTGCTGGATGAAGCAAATGTAGCCGTTATTGCCGGCACAAACCTGAAAGTACAAGAACTGGTCGCCGAACGGCTGGCTTGGGGCTGGAGCCCTGAGGAACTGCTCCTTAACCATCCCTATTTGACCTTAGGCCAGATCTTTTCCGCGCTGGCTTACTATGCCGACCATCAAGCGGAAATAGAGGCGGCGATTGAAGTAGACGTTCGACTTGTAGACCAATTAAGGCGACAGACTAAATCTTCGCCCCTGCTTACCCGGCGAAACATGCAAAGTCTGGTCTAACGCCGGGTTATGATAGATGTCGTAGTTCCGCCTTTTTCTTGAAGGCAGCGACGCAGGTTGGCGTGTTTGCAGTTGAACCATGTAAGCGGCGATTGGTTGGCGAGACTATCTCAAGGTAGCCAGAACTATAAATGCTTTAACAGGCGCTCATATAAAAATCTGTGAAATCTGCGAAATCCTGATTATTTTCATTCCTTGTGCTGCGCCGCTTTTTGCTGGTGCAGGGCAGCCACACGGCTCTGCACCTCGCTCAGTTTTTGCCCATGCAGACTATAACCGAGCAGCAGCAGGCAGGCAAGCACGGCGGCAACGGCCGGAATGCCGGCAAGCATCCACCGTATCCCCATCACCGCCGACGCCGGCTGCGTCGCTACCAGGCTGCCATTCGCCGGCGACACATAGCCGCTCAGCGTCAGCACCGTCCCCGTGATGAACCCCTGAATCGTAAAGGCAAAACGAATCACAAAGCCGTTCATGCCAAAATACATCCCTTCCCGCCGCGCCCCGGTCCTCAGTTCATCCGCGTCCACCACATCCGCCACCAGCAGGTCGGTCAGCATCAGCAATCCCGCCAGGTTGAGACCCAGCAGGGTGGTGCCCAGAATGCCCGCATAAAACTCCGTAGGCTGGAAAAAGTACAACAACGTCGCCGCCGTTGTCAGGCAGCACACCTGTAAAATGACGCGCGCCCCCCACCGCTGCGCCAGCTTCATCCAGATGGGCATTGCCGGCATCGCCACAATAAAAGCCACCGCCAGAAACAGCGAAGTTTGCAGCTCCGCGTCCAGCGTCATGCCGTTGGGCAGCGTCAACGGCCCCTGGATAGCCAGGGCGTACTTGGTGTAGAAGGGCACCGTGGCTGCCAGCATCATGAAGATAAACTGAATAGCCAGGTTGGCGCCCAGGAAGAAGAGAAAGTCGCGGTTAGCCAGCGTGGCCCGCAGCGCCTGCCCAAAAGGCAGCGTCTCATCTTGCTGAAAGACGCGCCGCTCGCGGCTGCCCACCAGCGACAGCCCAAAAAAGAGCGCCGTCACCACCGCCAGCAGCAGCGCCATGCTGCCGCGGTTGCTCCAATCCGCCCCCGCCAGCACCGGCGGCAGCGCCACGCCAATCAGCAGCCCCACCAGCGAGAAAATCTGCCGCCAGGCGGACACCACCGCCCGCTGCCGTTCGTCGGGAACCATTTCCGGGAACAGCGCCGTCCAGTTCATCACCACCACCGTCCAGAAGAAGTCGAACAGCAGCACAAAACCGAGGAAATACAGCAGCAGCCCGGTGCTTCTGCCGGCAACCAGCCCCGCCGGCGGCGTCCACAAAAAGTAAAAGGTGATGCTCAGGGGGATGAAGCTGGTGGCAATCCACGGGATGCGCCGCCCCCAGCGCGTTTTCGTTTTGTCTGACCAGTAGCCGGACAGGGGATCATTAATGGCGTTCCACACGCCATAAATAGCCCAGGCCAGCCCCACCCAGCGCGCGGCTAAGCCCAGCACATCTATGTACACAAACTGAATGTAGGTGGCAAACGACTGGTAGGACAGAGCCACAGCCAGCGAGCCAGAAGCGTACAAAATCATTTGCCAGCGGGGCAGGCGGTTCTCAAGCGTCATGCGGGGACCTCATGGAGATGGGGGGGGATTTTTGCGTCCGGTAGCCAGCTTGTGGCGCACTTCGCGCTTGACGCGCGCCGCCAGAACGGCGTCGTATTCGACCAGGAAGGCAGACACGGCGGGCGCATCATGGGGAACCAGTTCGCGCAGCGCCCAGGAGAGGGCTTTGACCACCATGTCATCGTGGTCGGCAGCCAGCCGGCGGCACACCGCCAGCGTGCGCGGCGCGTCCCCATAGCCTCTCTGGGAGCGCATATTCAAGGCTACGGTGCTGACCAGCGCCGCCCGCCGCAGCCAGCGGTCGGGCGAACTGGCCCAGTCGCCAATCAAATTATCGCTGACCTGACCGCGTAGCCAGGCCGGCCCCGCCAGGATGCGGGCGAAGCTGTCCACCGCGTCCCAACTGTCCATGCCCTGCCCAAACTCTGCCAGTTCGGCTGCCCCTATCTGCGCAAAGGCGGCTGGATGATTTTGCACCAGTTCGCATGCCAGCCAGCGGCGACCATAACTGTGCAGCAGCGCGCGGGCCACAGCCAAAACGGTTGCGCCCTCCGCTGCCCGAAGCTGGCGCGAATAGCCGCGACGCACGGCGCGTTGGTTGGGTGTGTTGGGGTGGGGCAGGGCGCGAATGCCGGCATCTATCGCCGCTGCCAGCGCTTGTGGGGTATCTGCCGGGGGGAGTGGAGTCATCTTGGTTTGCCAGGCACAGCGAGAAAGCCCTTTACAGGTGAATCAGGTAACGGGTGTGTTTCAAATGAGTTGGAGGAGTGGACATCCTCAGATGTCCACCCGTTCGCATCTGAGGATGCGAACTCCTCCGTTTTCAACTGAAATGAAACACACCCTCAGGCAACAGGCAACGAATGGCAAAACTATATCTGAAGCTGCCCCAGGTGGCAATGAGGCAAGCGATCTCCCAGGCTGTGGATTAGATTGGTTCAATCTTCCAGATTGAACCAATCTATCAAATCACAACTGACGGGACATTAGTTGTGGATGGCGAATTCGCGGCGGGGCGGTTCCCGATGCAAGGGGGAAGTGATGGGCAGCGTGGGCGCGGGGGCAACCCCTGCCGGCAACACTGCCGTCGCCGGCATCATCCCCCCCACCGGATACACCAGCGACACCCCATGCTGCCCCATCACCCGCAGCCGCTCCAACTCCGCCAGCCGCTGCATATCGCTGTCCGAGAACTGGCTGATCACCTTCTGCAAATGCGCCAGCGCCAGCGCTTCGCTCTCCGTTTGCACAGCCCGCTCATGCGCCGCCGCCAGCGTCGCCTGGACTTGTGCCGGCATTTCCATCTCCTGGATGGTCACCCGCTGCACTGCCATGCCCAACGGCCCCAGCCGCTCCGCCGCCGCCTGCCGCACCGCCCGCTCCAGCCGCCCCCGTCCGCCGCCGGCAAATAACTCATGGATCGTGTAATGGCTGAGCGCCAGTTGCAAACAGTTATTGACGTGCGCCTGCACCAGCAGCCGGCTTTTCCGCGCCAGTTTCAGCGCCAGCTTTGCCTGCAATTCGCGCGACAGGCTCAGCGGCTCAATCTGAAACGCCGCCTGCCAACGCACCATCAACGGCACGCCGCCGCTGGTATACGCCTGGCAGGCGCTCATGGCCGTTTCTGACCCCAGCGGAATGGTAGCTTGCACCTGCTCCACAAACGGGCGCAACCAGTGGCGCCCGCCCGGCAGCAGCCGCGAAAAAGCCTGCCGCTCCCGATTATAAATGACAGCTACGCTTAACTCCGGTACGTGAATAAGAGACGCCCGCGTGATAATCACGCCCAGGCTCAACAGAAAAACCAGAGCCGCCACAATCCCCACCGCCTGCCACCCGGCCGCCACGCTTACCCCTGACACGACGCTGCTTAAACCCAACATTACCCGCCACATCTGCGCTGCTCCTATCAAAAAGTAGGGTGATTTTCCAAAATCGCCCACCCGATTTTGGAAAATCGGGCTACTGCTCGTTGGTTGCCGCCAGAAGAACACCCCTCCTGCCGGCCTCAATTCGTGTAAGAACAACACAAATTATAGTGTACTAAATACACTTTGTCAAGCAACAGATGCGGCAAAAACGGTCTGCAAATGGGCAGTAAGGTCAGGATGCCGCCATGCATATCACACATAGAGCCGTTTTGGGATGCCAGGGTAGGGGTAATGTAGGGCGAGGGGCGCGCAGCGCCCCTCGCCCTCACCGAAAGCCCACATCCCCCCAAATGGGGAAGGGGGTTGGGGGATGGGGGTCTGCTCTGCGTAGAACGAGAACCATTTCTCCGCGCCCTCCGCGTCTCCGCGTGAACCTGTTTTTTGGAATCTCTATCAGGGAAAGGGTTACGGACGGCGCGCCAGGGCGGCGTGGATAGCGATCAGGACGTCGTCCGGGGTGAGGGGCTGCGCCAACAAGTCGCGGAAACTGAACTGTCCAGAGGCGATCAACGTTTGGGCGCTGCCGGCATCTGCCGCCACCCACAAACAAGGCGCATCAACCCCGGCAAGCTCCCCGGCCCTGTCCGCATTGGCTATGAGCAGCGCCAGCGACTCTTCTGCCAGATGGCGGCGCGCGTCCGCCACATCGGCAAACACGTGCGCTGTGTACTGCTCCTCCTGCAAAAGCTGGCGCAACTGCGCCCCGCTGCCGCCATTATCTATGATCCCAATGGCCCCCTGCGATAACGGCGCTGCCGCCTCAGTCAGCGGGAACCGTACAATCACCGAAGTCCCCTGTCTAGGCTGGCTGCGCACCTGAATCTGCCCATCGTGCAGCCGCACAATCTCGCTGACGATGCTCAGCCCCAACCCGGTGCCCCGAATGGTGGACTGCCCCGCCTGCTGCCCCCGGTAAAAGCGCTCAAACAGGTAAGGCAAATCTTCCGCTTCAATGCCAATGCCCGTATCCTGCACCAGCAAACATACCTGCCCGGCAGCCAACAGCCCATGCGTACTCACCCACACCTGGCCCTGCGGCGTGTAGTTAATGGCATTCACCAGCAGATTGGTCACCACCTGCGTCAGTTGGTTCCGCTCCCCTCGCATCAAATACGGCTGGCGACCGGGCACGAAGCGCAGCCGCAGCCCATTGGCTTCCGCCAGCGGCGTGTGAATCTCCACCATGTTTTCCACCAACGCATTGAGCTCAATTGTCTGGAAAGCAACCTTATAGTTGCCATTCCCTTCCGACTCCCGGCTCAAATCCAGCCGCGCCAGGTCCAGAATATCTTCCGTAAGCTGGATCAGACGTTTGGTTTCGTGTTTCAAAATGCTCAGGTATCTGGCTCTCTTGGCTCCATCGTTGACCTGTTCCAATAGTCCCAGGTACAGTTCCAGGTTTGTAATCGGCGTGCGCAGTTCGTGGGAAACGTCGGAGACAAACTTGGACTTGAGGCGGTCCAGTTCTTGCAGCCGCACATTAGCCGTTGCCAGTTCGCGCGTGCGTTCGTTCACCCGCTCTTCCAGTTCGGTGGCGTAAGCCCGCAGTTGTTCATACAACTGGGCGTTTTCAATCGCAATGGCTACATAGCCTGTCAGCGCCGTCAGCAAGGAAATGTCGCGCTGTGGATAAAAATCGTCCGGATCGCGCCGCCCCAACAGCCAGAACCCCAACAGCCTGTGCCCCAGTTGCAGCGGCATAGCCAGACGTATCCAGGAAAGCTCCGGCGGAACAAGCTGCGTCGGCGGCAAATAACGGCTGGCGGTGGTTTTGATGTAATCAACCTGGCTGGCTGAGGCCGGCAGTTGGTGGGGCAGCAGCCCCTGGCTGTAAGCTGCTTCCAGGTGACCGCCGCTCAAAAGGCACAGCGCCGACTGCCGGATCAACAGTTTCGGGGCGATTTCCTGTTCCAGAACGCGCGCCAGATCTTCGTGGCGGACGGCTTTGGAGACGCGCCCGGCAAAATCTTCGATAAAGGTATCCTCATACGGGATGGCCCCATGGAAGATTTGCTCCACCAGGCGCATATAGGATGGGCGCAGCAGCGGCGCCAGAACGACGAAAAAGGTAGAAATAATGGCCCCAAAAACAATGGGTTCCCCCATGCCTAGCCACTGATTGGTCACCCAAAAGGTAACGACGAAAATGATTAAATAGAGCAGCCCAAAACTGTAAGAGCCAAGCAGCCGGCTGACGCGAAATTCCAGATCGCCCAAATAGCGGCGGAAGATAGCGTAGGTGTAAAAGAGGGGCCACAGGGGAATGGATAGCAGGGCGATACCCGTCAGCAGCGGCGTGATGGCTGGCGGGGTGGATTCGCCGCGCAGCAGCACAAACAAAATGCCTGGCCCGAAAGCGAGAGCCAACCCGGCCAACATGGTGCGCGCTGCCTGGCGGCTGGCGGCGGCGTGGTGCGAACGGAGGCTGGTCACCAGCAGGCTGATGCTGATTAAAATGGACAGGATCAGGCCGATCAGGTACCCGCCGGAGGGCACTATCCACCAGATTTCCAGAGCTATCATGATGGCTGCCAGCCCATACAAGGAACTGAGCAAATAGGGGCGGATCGTCGCCCAACGGGGCGCCGGTACAATGAGATGCAGGTGCAGCAAAACGGGCAGCAGCAGCCAACTGGTGACGCGCAGTACCAGGGAGGATGCGCGCACCTGCCAGGCGGCATCCGTGCCGCTGACAAACCAGATGCTTACCAGGAAGTTGGTGGCGATCAGAAGCTGCCAGCGGCGGTCATGCGGCTGTAGGAAGAACATGATAACGGTGCCGGCCAGCCAGAAGGGCAGGAACATGAGCAGGGGCCCGAAATCGCGCAGGGGTGAGGTGAAGGTGGATGCCGGCATCTCCCACAAAACCGTCATCGTCTGCGCGCTCTCCCCGCGCACCAACTGAATCGGCACTTTGTCCCCCGCCCCATATCCCCCAAAGGGCGTCATGCGCCAATCCCGCCGGTAGGTCTCGTAATCCAGATCCCCAATCACCAGGAAGCGATCCCCCACGCGCACGTCGTCCGCGCAAGGCGCGCCCGTTGGCGAACACGGTAATATTTCCGTAACGACCCAGTTACTGCCAATCGTCAGGCCCGGCTGCGGCAATAGATAAATACGTGCGTATACGTAATACAGGCAGACCAGCAAGACTCCCGCCGAAATGAGAACAAACGGCCAATCTCTGTAGTTGGCGCCCGCGCGTTGTCGCAGATTCATAAAGCTACTTTGTGTACTACCGTGGCTACTCTTGCGTCCGTTCGATGATTCTATGGTTCAGCTTGCCACTGTGACCGCAAGCAAGCCAAAGACGCCCTGGCGGTGGAAATCCAGGGAAGCTTAACCGTTACGATTTTATATCAAAATCCCGCAAAAGCTCTTGCAAGGGTCTGATTTGCGCCGAAAGCAGGCTGGTCAGTTTCTCCGTTGCCGGCAGCGGCAGCGCCGTCACGATTTGCTGCCCTTTTTCAAAGCGAGCCATTAACTGGTAGGCTGCATAACTCACCGCCCCGCAGCGAACCAGGATATTTTGCGCTTCTTGCAAACATTCCGCCCGGTCCGCCTGGACGCGCAACTGGCGAAAACGCGCCTGTTCCGTGTGGGCTACCGTCTGCGCATAAAGCAGTAGCAAATTATTGCCCCCTTGCCGCCAATCAGGATTGGCGGGCAACTGAAAGGCATCAATGAGGTCGTCCTGAATCTGAATCATCTCCCCTAGCAAGATGCCAAACTGCCGCAGGGCTTGCGCCGCAGCCGGCTCAGCCTGTCCACACAAGGCTCCCAGATAAAAGGCTGCCCCATAAAAAGGTGTGCTTTTGGCTTGCACCACCCGCCAGTAATGGGCTTCGTCTGCCAGATTCTGCGTGTCCCAATGCTGCCCCAGCGCAGTGGCATGTCCTAAGAGACCCAACTCTTGCGCCAGCGCGACGCGCGTCTGCTCGTCCACTTCGGCTTGCAGCAGGATGCGCAAAGCGGCGGATTGGTAGGCGACAGCCAGGTTAGCAGCGGCGCCGCCGCCAATCTGATTGTGCTGCCCTCGTGGATCCTCGTCTAGCATATCATCCACCAGGATGATACTGATTTGCATACAGGCAATGGCTGCCGCTGCCGGCATAGCCTGCGCCGGCGCGCCCCCCACCACCTGGCAGGCAAGCAATGGCAGATCCCAGTCTGGTCGCGGTTTTTGCTGCGCTCCCTCAAAAACCTCGATCATGGCGGGCCATTCGGCTGCTTCTGGCAAAGCCAGCAGATAATCGCGAATAGCGCACACGGGCTGCATTGTCGTCAATGGCACATTCCCCGGCGCGTAGTCTGACCTTCTCCAGACGCCGCGCCATCACCGGTAACCTGAACAGAGGCGCTGGCAATTCCCGCCGTTCAGGCGCAATCAAACACCCAGGCTGTCCTTTGCCCAGGGCATGATAAACGCAAACAACTTATCACTTATCTGACAAAGGGAGCAAGGTTAAATTAGAGCAGGCAGACCCCCCGGTGAACCCGGGGGTAAACAAACAACAGATCACCCGCCAGGGTTACCACCAGCCTGTCCACGCCGGACTGGCTGGCTCCAACTCGTTCAGATAACGGCTGAGTTCTTTGGCTTCAGTCAGTTGTTTCAGCGCGGCCATTAATTTGCTTGCTTCCGGCGGCGGTGTATCCGCAAAAAGCATCTGATTGAAATTCTCCATAGAGAGTGTTGTGCTCATACGATCTTCCTCTTCAAAATCATGACCTGCAAAAGCAGGAAAGTTTCAGCAAGGCAAGGATACCCTGTTTTTCTGTAATTGCCAGGATATGCTTACATCTGGTAAATTTTGTTGAATCTTATGATATTTGACCTACTTCCGCGACTTACAAGCAAAAGATTACCATAAATTATAATATAGTACAACCAGTTCCGCGCCAGGTCACTGAGATATTGCGGCTAATGCCGCCGCTGGCGCACACCAGCCTGCCGTTAAAAGTACTCATTCACCCCCGCTCCCTGAGCCTGTCGAAGGGCTTGCCCTGAGCCTGTCGAAGGGAACCGGTTTCGACAGGCTCAACCTACAGAGGGCGTGAACGATTACGTTAAAAGCGCCCAGCCTGCGGCTTCCCCTTTTGGACGAAAACGGCGCGCAGACGCGAAAGCAATGGCAAAAATGCAGCGACTGACCTAAAATGACAGGTGTGATGATTTTCGATGTGCAGGACGGCGTCAGAAGCGGCGCTGTGTATAAGTACGTCGCTCTCTGGTAGCTGAAAGTTACGGTAATAAACAATGATATCCCACTTGAATTTACTCCCTGGCGCAGAACCCTTCTTTTTTCGCGGCTCGGCGGAGCGCGGTCACATAGGCTGCCTGGTACTACATGGTTTCACCGGCGTGCCTGGAGATGTACACAGTTTAGGCACCCACCTGGCAGCGCAGGGATACACCGTTTATGGCCCGCGACTGACCCATCATGGCTCAGACCCCGCCGACTTGAACCGCTCAGAATGGCATGACTGGTATCTGGCTGGGCTGGATGGCTGGCATGTGCTGAATGCCCAATGCCCACAAATTGTGGTCATTGGTCTCTCCATGGGCGGTTCCACCGGCTTGTTGTTAGCTGCGCGGCATCCGGTCAAAGCCGTTGTCAGTATGGCTGCGCCCCTTTACCTGTATCCCGACTGGAAACTCCGTTTCACCCGCTACATCTGGCGCGTCTACCCCTTCTCCGCCAAACCTATTCGCGCAGGTCAGCAAGAAGCCGAAGAACAGTTCGAGCGCGAGTCCTACAACGTCAATCCCGTGCGCGGCGTCGCCGAACTGCTGGAGTATTTCGAGGTGGTGGAATCCCATTTGCGCGACGTGAAAGCGCCCACGCTGCTGGTGCACTCGCGCCAGGATCAGACTGTGCCGCCGGGGAATGTGGATTATATCTACGAGCGGTTGGGTTCTGTCGAAAAGGAACGCCTGTGGCTGGAACAGAACAGCCACGTCATCACCGAAAGCGCGGAAAAGGCGTTGTTATTTGCCCGCGTAGCCGAATTTGTGGCAGCGCACACCACCCCCGCCGTACTGCCCTCCATGCCCGCCCCTGACGGTCAAACGCGCCGCCGCGCTCCCTGGCGCTATCTCTGGCAGCGCCTGCGCCCCGCCCCAGAGCCAGCCAACGCCGACATGAAGCCCGTTGCCCAATAACACCCCGCATAATTCGCGCCATAACCATCCCCCCCCGCTTCCTGAGCCTGTCAAAGGGCTTGCCCTGAGCCTGCCGAAGGGAACCGGTTTCGACAGGCTCAACCTGCGGGGAGGGGAACGATCACGCTCATTTTGGCTGCTAGTACCTTGACCACCTGAAAATGAGGGGTGAGGAGTGCGGCATCCTCAGATGCCGCCTGTTCGCATCTGAGGATGCGAACTCCTCAAAATCACATTGTTGAGGTACTAGCCTACGGCTGAATCAGGGGTCATAGAGGGCGAGGGGCGCGCAGCGCCCCTCGCCCTCAACGGAAAGCCCCCTTCCCCCCTGGGGGGAAGGGGGTTGGGGATGGGGGGCTTCCCTTACATTGGTTTCCACCGCTGTCCAAAGGAGCAAACCCGTTCAATTAAGAATTACTGATGATAAAAATTGCTCCGTGACGCTGCACCGCGCCTGGGCGGCTGCTTCAGGTGATGCCGGCAACAAACAAATCCAGCGCCGTGCCCATATCAGTCAAACCTGTCTTGACGCTCACGTCCATATCTAGCAGGTGGGCGTAAATCTGCTTAAGCTGCGCGCGCGAAAAATGCTGGCTTTGTTGGTAAATCTTGCCGGCAACAAACCCATGCATCTTTAACGCCTTCGCAATCGCCGGCGGACGCAACTCCTGCTCCGCCAATATCTTCACCTGAATCAACAGCCGGAACTGCCGCACCATCATCGAATATAAGAAAAACGGGTCCGCCCCCTCATGCACCTTTTGCTGCAAGAGCAGCGCTGCCCGCTTGCTGTTGCGGCTGCCCAAAGCGTCCACCAGGTCAAAGATATTCGCCTCCGCCACGTAGGGGCACAGCCGCGTCACATCATCCGCGTTAATCTCCCCGCGCCCCAGCTTATACAGCGTCAGCTTCTCAATCTCCTGGCTCATCACCCGCAAATCTCCCCCCACATTCGTTGCCAGCAGTTGCGTCGCTTGCGGCGTGATCTGACCGCCCCGTTCGCCCACCCGCTGCCGGATCCAACGCTCCAACGCGCTGCCTTGCAGCGTGCTGAACAACTTGACATAACCGTTATTCGCGCTTTCCGCCAGCTTAATCAGGGGATGATTTTCGCTCAGCGGCTGGCTTTCCAGGAAGACCAGGCGGGTGGTTTCCGGCAGGGTGGGCAGATAGGTTTCCAGTTCCTTGAGGACGGGTTTTGCCGGCATCTTCTCAAACATCCCCTCGCAAATCACCAGCCGCGCCTCCGCCAGAAACGGCATAGCGTCACAAGCCTGGCGCAAATCTGCCAGCGTCGCCCGCCCCCCATCCAGCCGCGTCGTATTCAACGCCACCATATCGGGATTGCCCAGTTTACCTACCAACCCCGCCAACGTCTCCCGCTGCGAGTATTCATCATCCCCATGAAAAACGTAAAACACCCTCTTCTCCCTTCTTCCTTCTCCCTTCTTCCTTCTCCCTTCTCCCTTCCCCTCACCCCTCCGTATCCACCTGATACGCCTTCACATGCTGATTACCCGACTGCCCCAACAAAAGCTGAAAAAAGCGGGTCACAGGCGAAGGCGAAATGCGACGCACGCTGGTCACCCGCAAGTCGCCCAGATCGCCGCTGGTCGTGTACTTTTCCTGTATGCGCAGCCCCACCGGGCGCGACACAATCAGCGCCATCACCGCCGCCAGCACCGCCCCTGGCAAAGCGTTCAACAACACAGCCGGCGTCATGGCCTGTTCCTTCTGCCGCCGCATTTCCAGCCCAAAGGCTAACTGGCTGGCTAACGTCGCCATCGTCGCCGTCGTCAGCAGCACCGTGCCGCAGTTCGGATGCACCGCCAGTTGCCGCTCCCCCCCCTTCATCCGCTGGTGCGCCTCCGCCACCGCCGCTGCCACCTGCTCATCGCTGATGTCCCCATAGATATTCAAAAAGAACCCCTGCGGCGTCGAATTCCCCTGGGCGCTAAAGCGGTTGGCGTACTTCTCGCTCAGCACATGAATGGTGGCATGTTCCAACCCATGATTCCGCTGCACGCGGCTGATTGTTTGAGCTAACATCACATCTCCTGGTCTACAACGTAGCGCAGGCTTCCAGCCTGCTTGCTCATCTGTTTTACAGAAAGGATATTAGCGCAAAGACGCCAGGGCGCAAAAAGAGAAGGGTAGCTGAGCTGCCCCTCTCATCTAACTTCAAGGCGCGGTCACCACCAGTGTCCCCACCATCCCCGCTTCCTTATGCCCCTCCACCGTGCAGAAAAACTCATACTCCCCAGGCTGCGATGGCGTGAACTCAATGCTCCTGCTGTCGCCAATCGGCGCGGCGATGTGGACTTCTGGATCCATGGTCATTTCATGCCCATCTGCTCCATGTTCCGCCTCTTCAGCCATGACCTCCCCGGTGTGAGGCACTTCCATAATGCTAAAATCATGCTCTAGCGCTCCCTTATTGTGCAGCGTTAGCTTTATCGTCTGCCCGGCCATAACCTCTATATGGTTCATGTCATAGGCAATATCAGTTGCCGTTAAGGATAACTCTACTGCCGGCACAGCCTCCGGCTCCGCTGCCCCGCCACATGCCACTAAAACAGTTGCCAACGCTGCCCACAAAACAAAAGCCAACTTTTTCACCGTCTAAATTCTCCTTGACTGGCGGCGCGACGCGCTCACAAACGAGCGCGCCGCGCCCGACACACGGCTGGCGCTACTCTTCGCCAGCCATTTCTATAAAATCACCGTGCCAGTGGTGTAGAAACACCTGGCCCGTGTAAGCGTTAACGCTCAGCATCCCCACGATTTCGCCATCCTGTAGGACGTGCAGCGTGTAGTAACCAGGGAAGGCGTCAGCAGTAACGCCCGCTGCTTTGCCGGGTAGATAAGCGTCCAGGTATTCCTGGGCAATGCCAGTTGCCTGCTCTGCGGTCACGCTAACTTCCGTGTCTGGCGTGTACCCCAAGTTTCCCATCATGCCTGACCCGCAGTGCCCGCTCATCATGCCCCCACCCATCATCCCCATCATGCCAAAGCCGCCGGCATTGCCCATCATGCCGTACTCTGTATTCCACATCATGTTGGGCCCAGGTTCAGGATAGACGTAACCTGTGCCGGCATCTACCAGCACCTCAAACGCGCCGCTGCCTGTCTCTTGCGCAACAATCTGGGCATAAGCATGGTTATCAAAAATCATGATTTCGCCCACCGCTAAACCGCTCTTATTGAGTGAAGCCAGGTAGTTCTCCACGGATGTGCGCGCTTCTTCCAGCGACAGGGGTTCCGTACTGTCCAGACCACTGCTGTTGTAGCCACACATCATGCCTGGGCCGCCCATCATGCCCCCGTTCATCATGCAGCCATTCATCATGTTGCCCATCATGCCCCCATTCATCATATTGCCCATCATGCCCCCGCCCATCATGTCAGGATTAATATTCTGGCTCATCATCCAACCCGGTTGCCAGGCTGCGCCGCTCCACCTGGATTGTCCGTACACACTGCCCCCCCAGAAGAGGAGGACGCCCAGAGCCAGCAGCCCCACAATTGCCAAAATACGCTTGTTCATCACTTACTCCTTATTCTTCCAAATCATGGTGTGGCAAATCAAACGCTTTTTGCTCGCTTCGCCATGAGCATAAGGATCTGCCACTTATTCTAAATTACATGGGCGCGCCAGGCGCTCCGCTGTTTGGCGTAACAGCCACCCGTCAAATGGCTTATGACCCATCTGCCGGCAGGATATTAGCCTTCAACTCCACCACCATTTCCGGTTGTTGCGGGTCATTGGAGAGGATAAACACCTGGCGCACGATTGTCCCCGTTAGCGCGGGCCCATGCG
>JAGVTM010000477.1 GCA_019136785.1 Chloroflexota bacterium
GGAAGGGGAGTTAATGGCTTTTGTGCAGCGGCACGAGGGGCAGACGGCGAGTTGGATGCGGTTGTTCATTCATCCGGGGGCGCACATGCCGGCAGAATCCATCCTGGAAGCGGCCCTGCAACTCAAACCGCCTGACCCGACCCGTCCCCTGTACTGCTGCGTGCCCCGTTACCAGGGCTGGTTGCAATATGTGCTGCCGCGGTTGGGCTTTAACCTGGTGGGCGGCTATGCGGTGATGGTGCGGCATACGGTCAAGCGGGTGCATGCCACGCAGCCGGCGCTGGCGGCGGTTGTGCCGGCAAAAAGCGTCGCGGGCAGCACGCCCTTTAGCGGCCAGCCTACGGCGCCACAAAAAAGCGGGCTTTGAGAGAATCAGTAGATCCAAAATCTGCCACGAATGACGCGAATTTTATGAATTAGTTGCTTTTTTCGGGTAATTCGTGAAATTCGTGGCGAAAAATCAGGATCTACTTTGAGGCTTTTGCCATCTGGCGACGGTGAAAAAGAGTTAGTTAAGGATATGTATCAAGAACAAGCACGAACAGAACTGCAAGCGCTTCTGGCTGTCTTGCCAGTAGGTGTGCGCGAACGGATTCAGGAAATCAACCGGAATGAAGAATTGGTCGAGGTAGTGCTCGATTTGGGCCGCCAACCCACCGCCCGCTACGTGGACGGAGAAGTGGCGTTGCGCCAGGAGGAAGTGACCCAGGCGGAAATTGACGTGGTGGTAGAGGGGATTGGCACGTTTGATGATGATAACCGTGCCGGCATAACCCGCACCCTGCATCGTATTTCTGGCATCCGCAATCGCCGCGGCGAAGTTGTGGGCCTGACCTGCCGCGTGGGGCGCGCCGTCTATGGCACGTTAGACATCATCGCCGACATTGTAGCCGAAGGCAACAGCATCTTGCTGGTAGGCCGGCCGGGCGTGGGCAAGACCACCATGCTGCGTGAAATGGCGCGCGTGCTGTCCGAAACCAAACGGGTCATCATTGTAGATACCTCCAACGAAATTGGCGGCGATGGCGACATCCCCCATCCCGCCGTGGGGCGGGCGCGGCGGATGCAAGTGCCGCGGCCTTCGCACCAGCACGAAACGATGATTGAAGCCGTGGAAAACCATAACCCGGAAGTAATCATCATTGACGAAATTGGGCGGGAACAGGAGGCCAGAGCTGCCCGCACCATCAACGAACGCGGCGTGCAGCTAATCGGCACCGCTCATGGCAACAGCCTGGAAAACCTGCTGCTTAACCCGACCCTTTCCGACCTGGTGGGAGGCATTGAGAGCGTTACGCTGTCTGACGAAGAAGCGCGCCGCCGTGGTACGCAGAAGACCGTATTGGAACGGCGCGCGCCGCCCACATTCAACACCCTGGTGGAAATTCAGGAACGGCAGCGCTTGTTGGTGCATCGTCACGTGGCTGATTCCGTGGATGCCATGCTGCGCCGCCGCCCCATGAATGTGGAAGTGCGTTTCCGCGACGCGAATGGACAAATCCAGATGGAGCGGCAGGAGCTGCTCAAAGAAGCGCCGGGTATTTCGGCGCGAGCCGTCGCCTCTGGGGCCGGTCAGCGTCCTGCGCCAGAAGCGGCGCGACCACGGCGCAGCCGCCAGGAGAGTAACGGCAATGGCAGCGACCGCCCGGCGGCGAACTTTGTGGCCAGCGGTGAGGCAGCCAGGTCACTGCGCGTGTTCTCTTATGGCGTGGCGCGCAATCGTATCTTGCAAGCTGGGCAGACACTAGGCGTGCGCGTGGAATTGGTAGATGAACTGGGCGATGCCGACGTGCTGTTGACGCTGAAAAATTACTACCGGCGGCGACGGCGCATCATTGGCGATGCCGAACAAAAGCGGAAACCGATCTACGTGCTGCGGGCTAATACGGTCAATCAAATTGAAAACTTCCTGGTAGAGGCGCTTAACCTGGAGGTGGCGCCGCCTGACCCTTTTGAGCGGGCGATTTCGGAGGCAGAAAAAGCCATTGGCTTGATTCAGTCGGGCCAGCGCACGGTTGATTTAAGTCCGGCTGGTTCGGCGGTGCGCCGCTACCAACACCAACTGGCGCGGCAAGCTAACCTGGTATCGCACAGCTATGGCAAGGAGCCTAATCGCCACGTGCGCATTTTCAGCAACGTGCGCAACGAGAGTGCGGCATGACGTTGTGGCGGATTGAACCAGTTCTCGATACTGGTTCCTATTAGCGGGGCGATGCGCTGTGGAACAGGGCGTCGCCCCGGAAACGTTAAGCTGGTTCAATCTGAAACGAGAAAGGTTATGTTCATTACGTTTGAGGGGCCAGAAGGAGGGGGCAAGACAACGCAAATCAACCTGCTGGCAGTGTACTTACAAGAATGCGGCTATCGTGTGTTGGCTACACGCGAGCCGGGCGGAACGCGCATTGGGGATCAGATTCGAGCTTGCCTGCATGATGTGAACAACAAGGAGATGGTTCCACAGACGGAACTGCTGCTGTATTCAGCGTCGCGGGCGCAGTTGGTGCATGAGGTAATCCGTCCGGCGCTGGCTGCCGGCATTCTCGTCCTCTGCGACCGTTTCTACGACAGCACCCTGGCTTATCAAGGGTATGGTCGCGGGCTTGACCTGTCCCAACTGCGCCAGATTACGGCGTTTGCCACCGCCGGCTTGAAGCCAGATTTGACGCTGTTGTTTGACATAGACGTAGAATCTGGTCTGACGCGCCGCACTGTGGGCGGCGAAGAGATGAACCGGTTGGACCTGGAGGCGCTGACATTCCACCAGTGGGTGCGACATGGCTTTCATGCTCTGGCGGCGGCTGAACCAACGCGATGGGCGCTGATAGATGCCGGCAGAGACCCTCAGCTTGTGCAAAACGACGTGCGCCGCCTGGTTATGGAGCGTCTGCAGCTCTGACGTTATTCGCCTTACATCCCGAAATCATCGTCTGCGAAGGAGGATTCTCCGCCTGCCAGTTCAGGCATGGCAGCCTCGATGTCGTCGGGCGATTCTCCCTTCTCCAGGCGATCTACCACCTCGTGGAACTCGTCTCCCAGGTCTTCCCCCATTTCGCGGCTCATTTTGCGCATAAACTGGCCCAAAGCGCGTGGGTCTTCTTCGTCCAGACCAGCCATCAGGCTGTCATCTGCCATGTCGTCAAAACGGGCTTCTTCCGACTTGCCCAGCGCCACCCGCCCAATGACACGCTGCATGGCGCTGCTGTGGCAGTGAGGACAGGTGGGTTGGGCCGTGTCATATTCCCCATACGTAAAAAACAGACGCGCACGGCGGCGACAGGTTTGACAGCGATAGTCGTAAAATGGCATGGTTTAATTCTCACCTCACGAAATGTTGTTGACCTTCCGCCGCTAATTATACCCACCAGCGCGGGCGCGTGCATTTGCGGCGTTTCATTGATAAGATAGGCGCTTCGTAACGACGCAGCCGTCAGCGACGCGGCGCACTTATGGACCCAAACAGGTGCAGCATTGACACATGACAATTTGTATGAGCGAGCCGATTTTCCGGTGCTCGTCGTTATCTCTGGGCCTTCAGGCGTGGGCAAAGATACCATTGCCCGCATGTTGTTGGCTTCAGAGTCGCATAGATTTCATTTTGTGGTCACGGCTACCACGCGCCCTCCGCGCGCGGGCGAAATAGATGGGTATGATTATTTCTTTGTCAGCACGGATGAATTTGCCGCCCTGATCGAGAACGATGAACTGCTGGAATATGCAGTGGTTTATAACGACTACAAAGGTATTCCCAAACAGCAGATTCGGGATGCCCTGAACAGCGGCAAAGATGTGATCATGCGCCTGGACGTTCAGGGAGCGGCTACCATTCGCAAACTGATACCCAACGCCATTTCTATCTTTCTCATC
>JAGVTM010000334.1 GCA_019136785.1 Chloroflexota bacterium
ACATGGACGTCATGCGCCGCACCCTGGAAGTAAACACCTTTGGGCCGCTGCGGCTGGTTCAGGCGCTCGCGCCCTTACTCCGGCAGTCAGGGCACGGACGCATCGTCAACGTCTCCAGCGGCATGGGCGAATTGAGCAGTCTCGACTCCAGCTATCCAGCTTACCGCCTTTCCAAATTTATCCTGAACCTGCACACCCGCATTCTGGCGGATGAGTTGCGCAGCGCCGGCATTCTGGTCAACGCCATGTGCCCGGGTTGGGTACGCACGGGCATGGGCGGGCGCGGCGCGCCCCGCTCCGTGACCCAGGGCGCGGACACCGCCGTCTGGTTGGCTCTGCTGCCCGACGGCGGGCCCAGCGGGCAATTCTTCCGCGACCGCACTGTCATTCCCTGGTAAAGGGAACCAGTCTAGTACCTCGACACCTTAAAAATGAGGGGTGAGGAGTGCGGCATCCTCAGATGCCGCCTGTTCGCATCTGAGGATGCGAACTCCTCAAAATCACATTGTTGACGTACTAGGCAAGCTCTGGCGATTCCAGGGTGGGCCGTTTAGACCGATCCGCAACGCCTGTAACATGGTGAACATAAAGAACTGGCGCGGGAGCAAAGACCATTATCAGGAGAATGCCCAACACCCGGTAGAAAATAGAACCACGACCAAAGTACCACATCTTGTTCTCTCCTATATTGCATTGGCGGCGAGCAGCGCGCCCGCCCTATATAGTCATTCCAGAGGCAGACCCAGGACATACAGTCCTAAGTCGCCTGTCAGGAAAACGTGTTCCCCCACCACAGCCACGCCAAAGGCGTGGCCTGGCAGCGTCACAGAACTCACCAGGGTAGGCGTTGCGGGGGTCGAGACGTCCAGAATAGTTAGTCGGAGGCTGCCGACAACATAAGCCCGACCAGCGGCAACGGCAACATCCGCCGTGCTGCCTGGAGGATCATATTCAGCGATTTGCCCCCCAAAGGGCCCGCTCACGTCATATATGTGCAGCGCGCTGCCACCGACGACGTAGACGATGCCGGCATCTACCGCCACATTGTCCGCAAAACCATCCACGTGAAGCGTTTGCAGTAAAACCATCTGCGCCGGATTGGTCACATCCACCTGATACAACGCCCCCTCAGACAGGGAACCGAAGTCATAACCGTTGGTGACGTAGGCCCGATTGCCCGCCACGGCCACGCCGTACCCATCATCAAGGCTGAGAGAACCGAGATAGTATGCTGCTTCTGGATACGTCACATCGAACGCATACAAACCACCATTTCCAAAGCCAAACTCATCGCTGCCAACGTAGGCTACATCCTCCGCCACAGCCACATCTTCGGCGCTGTCCGGAATGTTATGGCTGCCTACTAGCAAGGGGCTGGCAGGATTGGCAACGTAAAAGATCTTGAAACCGCTGCTCCCATCTGCCAGATAGGCAAAATCGCCGGCGGCAGCCACCGCCTGCGCAAAGCCCAGCGTATTATGTTGCCCCACAACGGCGGGCAGCGAAAGGTCAATAACCAGCAAACCATCCTCTCCGGCGGCCACGTAGGCATAAGCGCCAGCCACAGCCACATCCTCACCGCTCCAGGGGTCATCGTAGCGTCCAATCAAACTGGGTGAAGATGGGTTAGCAACGTCAATGACCTCTATAGCTCTTTCGTTAGGGATGTAGACCCGTTGGCCCATTACTCGCAACTTGCCATCCAGAGACGCCGTATCCAATTCTCCTTGCAGCGCCGGCGCAGCCGGATTGCTAATGTCCAGGAGCGACAAAGCGTAGCCGTCATGGGCATATAAGATGTCCCCGGCAACGGCCAGGTCGTCTACGGAGCTTAGGGGGTACGTGCTCAGCAACACAGGCGATGACGGTATGTGGACGTCAATGACATGGAGGGATTGGCTATCCGCCACATAAGCTGCCCCATTAGACGCCACCACAGCCCCTGCAAACGAAATCTGCGTATACTCGCCGACCAATACAGGCGCGGCTGGCTGGCTGATATTTACCATGTACAGGTCGAAACCATCTACAACATAGGCCAGATCGTTTACCACTACCATGTCCTCAACCCCAAAAAACAGTTCATAGGTACTCAGCAACCATAGATCGCCCGGATCGCTGGCGTCAAGGATGTATAAGCCGTCGTCGTTGCCCAGGTAAACAACGGTGCCCACCACGGTCAAGGCTGCAGCATAACTGTCGGGTAAAGGGTATACATCCATAACAATCAGGTCAGCCGGGTCGCTGACATCTATTGTGCGCAGCCCCCCACCATCCAGCCAATACACAACGGCGCCGCGGACGACGATCTGTGAAGCCGCCTGCGGCATCAGGGCGCTGCGCGCTATGACCGTAGGATTAGTCGGATTACTGACGTCCAGGATGACAAGCCGCGCGCCTTCGCTGAGGTAGGCCCTGTCGCCCTGGACATCCATGCTCGTGAGTTGGCCTCCCAACTGCATCATGTCAATCTGAGGCGGCGGCGGTGTTGGTGTTGGCGGTATCGGTGTTGGCGTCGGTGGTAGTGGCGTTGGCGTTGGTGGTAGTGGCGTTGGCGTTGGCGGTAATGGCGTTGGCGTTGGTGGCGGCGACTGCGGCGATCTGAGAAGAATGGGCAGGAAGTGCATGCCCCCGTCTAAGGACGGGGCCGCGTCTGAGGACGGGACCGCATCGCTGGCTGCCAAAACGCTGGCGGGCGCAGGGCATAATGCCGGCAGTCCCCCCCCTATAGATTCCTGACAAGGGTGCGCGTCATCGGGACGCAGCAAGTTCTGCCAGAATACGGCCAACAGATTGGGCAGCCGCAGTGGAGCGGCAGGTGTAACCGCAGCCGCGCCGGCGCCATCTTGCCAGCCAGCCTGATAGAAAGCCATCACGACAATCAACAGCAGCAGTATAAGCCGGTAGCGCAAAATTTGTCTCTGCATGGGATCCTCCAATTCCTCTATAAAAATAAGACCTGTGAGGTCTGCTATGCGACCCCACAGGTCTTTCTCCAGCGGCAAATCAACGGTTAATGGCTGCCCACGTTTCGGCTATAGTCTGGCCGGCATACCGCGCCAGATTGACCCTGTCCCAGGTCGCCAACAGGTCGGCGCGCAGAGCGGGGGAGGCGATGCCGGCAACAGCGCGCACCAGACCATCCACCTCCGCAATCCACGCCCCATCAAGCCGCGCCTCTCCGTCTCCCGCCACCCATGAGCGCAGCAGCGGCGCCGATTCTTGCAGCAGCGCCAGCATGTCGGCGCGCAGCGTGGCATCCACAGCCAACAACCGCACCAGTTCGGGCGAATGAGCATAATATTGCTGGATAATCTGCTGGCCAAAGGGCGTCTCCGCCAGCTTCTTATCCCGCGCCTGGTAAAGCAATTCCAACAACGCCGCGCGGCTGGGCGTATCCGCTATCTGCTGCGCCAGCGCCCGCGCCACACACGGTTGGCATGACCAGTGAAGGGCTGGTGGAGCAGCGTTCGCCCGAACTGGATCGCCTGTCAGCGCAGACGATAAACTATCGCCCTCAGGAACGCCGTTAATCCACGCGGCTACGGCATCGTAGACGGGTTTGGGCGCCAGGTCTATGTAAAGCAGACCCCGGTTGCCTGGGTGATAGTATGGCTGCGGTATGCCCTCAATGCACTCGTCGCGGGTGGTGTAGTAGGTGGCCACGGTGACATAAGGATATTCTGTCCGCATCATCTCCAGGAACCTGACCGTATATTCCGACTGCTCCTCCAACGTAACGCCGCGCATCCAGGGTTTCATCCACCAGTAATTGGGGTGGTTGCTCCAACCAAACTCGGTGGCCCATATGGGCTTGTC
>JAGVTM010000154.1 GCA_019136785.1 Chloroflexota bacterium
TTATTCTCTTTGATGTAGACATTATTTTGCTGGTTCCTTACACCCTGGTCTTGCGTGAACTGGGACTCTTTGGCCTGAATGCAGTGCTCATCTTCGTCCTCATCTTCATCCTGGGCGACATTTGGGTTTGGAAAAAAGGACTCCTGGAATGGGAATAGAACAAAAACTGGGTTCGATGGGTGTCGTCACCTATCGCTTAGAAGATCTGGTCAACTGGGGGCGCACCAACGCCATGTGGCCCATGTTGTTTGGCCTGGCTTGCTGCGCCATTGAAATGATGTCTACGCAGGCGTCCCACTACGACGCCTCCCGTTTTGGCATGGAGTTAATGCGCCCCTCGCCGCGCCAGTCAGATTTGATGATTGTGGCCGGGCGGGTGTCGCGCAAGATGGGGCCCGTGCTGCGCCGGCTTTACGATCAGATGCCTGATCCCAAGTGGGTGATAGCCATGGGCGACTGCGCTTCCTGCGGCGGCATTTTCAACAACTACGCCATTGTGCAGGGAGTAGACGAAATCGTGCCTGTGGACGTCTATGTGGCGGGCTGCCCGCCGCGACCAGAGGCGCTGATTGATGGCATTATGACGCTGCAAGAAAAAATTCGCGGCGAAAAACTGACCACCTGGGCGGAAAAATAGCATGAATGATGCAGTGGCTAAGAAATTACAGGCGGCTTTCCCTGAGGCGATTGCCGAAGTGATTGATTTTCGCGGGGAACGCACCTTTGTCATTGATGCCGGCAATCTGCTCCCCATCTGCCAATTTTTACGCGACGATCCTGAGCTGCGCTACAACTTTGTTTCGGATATTTGCGCCGATGATATGTTGCCGGCATATCCCCGTTTCGCCTTGAATTATCATTTGCGTTCCATTCCCCACAATCACGTCATCCGGCTGCGCGTGCCCGTGGCAGACCCGGAACAGGGCCCGCCCACGCTGGCTTCTTTGTGGCCCGTGGCTACCTGGCTGGAGATGGAAGTGTGGGATTTGATGGGTATCCGTTTTGCCGGCAACAACAGCCTGCGCCGTCTCTTCTTGCCTGGAGATTGGGTAGGACATCCCCTGCGCAAAGATTACCCATTGGGTTACGAAGAAGTCCAGTTTTCATTCAACTGGGAAGCCATTGACGCCAGAAAACCATACGCTAAAGATTGAAGTCGTATCATCTGGCAGCGCGGCCACGGTGCCGCGCGACATCGCTGGCTTCCTGGCTTGCGCCAAAACCTGACAATTGCAAATGTAATGGCTAGACGGCAGACGACGTTGCCGTCTGTTTTTTGCTCAAGAGGCAAACATGACCATACCGATTACCGCCGAAGACGATACCGTTCAAGAGCTGACGGTTGAGGAACTGCGAGCCAAATATGGCTCTGGCAT
Source organism: Chloroflexota bacterium (assembly GCA_019136785.1). Classification (GTDB taxonomy): domain Bacteria; phylum Chloroflexota; class Anaerolineae; order Promineifilales; family Promineifilaceae; genus JAGVTM01. The sequence continues at coordinate 1,377 of JAGVTM010000154.1, forward strand.
GACCATTGAATCTGAAGAAAATATGCTGTTGAGCATGGGCCCGCAGCATCCCAGCACGCATGGCGTATTGCGCTTACTGGTTGAGCTGGACGGGGAAACGGTGGTCAACCTGGCGAATGACATTGGCTTCCTGCACACGGGCGTGGAAAAGAACATGGAAGCCAAGACCTACACCAAGGCGTTGGTGATGACCGACCGCCTGGATTACCTGGCGCCCATGTCCAACAATATGGGCTACGTGTTAGCTGTGGAAAAGCTGTTAGGCGTGGAAGCGCCGCCGCGGGCGCAGGTCATTCGCATTATTCTGTTGGAGATGGCCCGCATTGGCAGCCACCTGGTCTGGCTAGGAACCCACGCGCTGGACCTGGCGGCGATGTCTGTTTTTCTCTACTGCTTCCGCGAACGAGAGTACATTCTAGATGTGTTCGAGATGGTGGCCGGGCAGCGCATGATGGTCAGCTACTTTCGTCCGGGTGGGTTGTGGCGGGATGTGCCAGAGGATTTTGTGCCGGCAATTCGCCAGTTTCTCGACTTCTTCCCCGCCAAAATTGCCGACTATGAAGCCCTGCTGAAAAACAACCCCATCTGGCTGCAGCGCACCAAAGATATTGGCGCCATTTCTGGCGAAGATGCCATTTCCTGGGGACTGACCGGCGCCAGCCTGCGTGGCTCTGGCGTGGATTGGGACATTCGCAAATCCCACCCGTACATGGGTTACGAAACCTATGACTTTGAAGTGCCCCTGGAAACTGACGGCGACGTTTACGCCCGTTACCACTGCCGTATGCGCGAAATGTGGCAGAGCCTGCGCATCATTGAGCAAGCCCTGGCGCGCTTGAAGCCGGGCCCCATCAACATTGACGACCGCAAAATTGTGCCCCCGCCGCGCGCCGAGTTGGGCCGCAGCATGGAAGCCGTTATCCACCATTTTAAGCTGTGGACAGAAGGTTTCAGCGCCCCCACAGGCTACGTTTATCAGAGCATTGAATCGCCGCGCGGCGAATTTGGCTGCTATCTACGCGGCAACGGCACGCCCAAGCCCGCCCGCGTCCACTTCCGCACCCCCTCCTACGTCAACCTGGCTTCCCTGCCTGTGTTAGCCAAAGGCACTTTCATCGCCGACCTGGTGGCTATCATTGGCTCCATTGACATTGTGTTGGGGGAAATTGATAGATAAGGCAAAAGCAAAGCCGAAGTGCTCTTCCGCACTCAGATTTGCGGACAGCGAAGTCTCGTCCAGCTCTGGTTGTCCAGGCTGATGCCTTGCAGACAGAGCTGCCGCAGGTAGTTGATAGGGCGTTACAACACACGTTAGGTTTGTAACGATTGTGGCTTAACGACATTCCTTCCAGGAGAAGGCTGTGATTGCAGAAAAGTATGGTGATCAAATTCAAGCGATTCTGGCGCGCTATCCAGACAAAAAATCAGCCGTGCTGCCTTTGATGCACCTGGCGCAGGCGGAATATGGCTACATGAGCCGTGCGGCTATGGCTGAGGTGGCGGCTGTGCTGGACCTGGACCCCACGCACGTGCTGTCCCTGGCAGGTTTTTACACCCTCTTTTACGAAGAACCCGTGGGTAAATACGTGCTGGAGATTTGCGACGATCTGGCTTGCGCCCTGTGCGGCGCGGAAGAGTTCGTGCAAATGGCTTCCCGTAAGTTAGGGATTCCCGTGGAAGGCACGACGCCAGATGGTCTGTTCACCTTGAAGACGGTGATGTGCCTGGCGGCGTGCGACAAAGCGCCCATGCTGCAATGCAATTTGCATTACCACGAAAAGCTGGATGAGGCGAAGTTTGACGCCCTGATTGCCCAACTGCGGGCGGAAGCCGCCACAGTAGGAGATTAGTATGGCTCACATTTTGTTGCGACACCGCGATGTGCCCGACATTCATCAGTTAGCTGTGTACGAAGCCAACGGCGGCTATGCTGCCTGGCGGCAGGCGCTTGGTTCGCTGACGCCTGACCAGGTGCGGGAAGAGGTGCGGAAGGCGAATATCAAGGGAAGGGGCGGGGCGGGGTTTCCTGCCGGCATTAAATGGGGCTTTATTCCCAAAACCGACGCGCCTAAATACGTGGTCATCAACGCCGACGAATCGGAAACGGGCACTTTCAAAGACCGCGAACTGATCGAAGCCAACCCGCACCAGGTCATCGAAGGTGCGCTGCTCTGCGCCTACGCCATCAAAGCCCAAACCATCTACATTTACTTCCGCGGCGAATTTTTGCGCACCGCCGCCCCCTTTGAACAGGCGCTGCAGGACGCCTACGCTGCCGGCTACATTGGGCAAAACGTTCTGGATTCTGGCTACAGCGTGGATTTCTACACCCACTACGGCGCCGGCGCGTACATTTGCGGCGAAGAAACCGCTCTGCTGAACTCGCTTATGGGCAATTTGGGACAGCCCTGGTCTAAGCCGCCCTTCCCCGCCGTGCAGGGC
>JAGVTM010000048.1 GCA_019136785.1 Chloroflexota bacterium
ATCAAACAGCAGCAAATCGCAGCCGCGATCCCAAAACAAGGGGGCAAAGCGCAGCGCGCCATAACGTGTGCTGGAACGCCCATGCAGCAGCAGCATCCCGCAGTCGCCGTTCAGCTCATTTTCAAAGTACCAGCCGGCCAACGTCTCGCCCGCCGCGGCAATGGTGACGTTTTCGGGTGCGGGTAAGCCCAACTCCGCCGGCTCAGGCAAATCCGTCCGCGCCTGGTCTTCAGCCAGTGTGGCGTGCGGAAAAGCCAGCAAAATGCCAGAGAAGTACCAGCTTCCGCCCAGATAAGCCACAATAACCAACAAGTCTATTATCAACAATGCCATCAACAGTTTTCTACGCTTCATATTTTCCCGTCATTCTGCATTTACCCATCGTGGGTATCAGCCCCGTCTGCGACGGGGCTGATACCCACTTTTATGGACATTTTTTGGCGCATGAGCGCCAAAACTGTCCAAAGCGAAATCCCGGGTCGGGCAGTTATTTATTCGCCTGGAATCAGGTAAAAAGGATAGGTCAAGGTGCGCTGGTCGCGCGTGGCTTTGACCTGATAGACAATTTCAATCAGCAGGCTGTTGCCCACTCGCGGGTCGGGACGCACCGTCACCTGCCGCACCGCTATGCGCGGTTCCCACATGCCCAGCGCCTCTTCCACGTAGCGACGCGCCTGCGTCGCCGTCTGTACGCTGTTGGGCGCAAAGACCAGGTCTTGCAGGCGGCAGCCAAACGTAGGCCGCATCACCCGCTGCCCCGGCGCAGTGGACAAAATGATGTGGATAGCCTGCTCAATTTCATTGCTGTCGCCGGTCAGGGCCATGCCGCCCTGTGCGTTAATCTGCGGCGGAAAAGCCCAACCGCGACCAATAATATCGTTGCTCATTTGTAACCACTTTCTTCCTTCTTCCTTCTACCTTCCTCCCTCACCCGCCAATCATGACTGTGCCCACCGCCACGATCTTGCCGCTGGTGTTGGGAATGGGGTCGGCGCAAGTTTGGGCGGAATCGCCGTTGCGGGCGGCGGGTTTGCCGTTGATCATGACCGTGCTGCTGCCTATCATGATCGTCCCCTGGTTAGTGGGCGGTATCTGGAAGGGGCCGCCCTGGGGAATGTGGGGTGGAGTGTTGCGGGCGGTGCTGCCAACGGTGGCTGCCGGCATCCCCATAATCTTCACATTCGCGCTCAAGTTGCCATCCAGGATACCCACAAATGGATGCGGCAGCGGCGTAGGCACTGGCCCGCCAGGGGAAGGAATCATGATAATGTGTATATCCGTCGCGATCACCTGATCGCCTTGTTTCGCCGCTGGTTGTCCCATGTTTTTTAGAAATTTGCCACGAATTGCACGAATTCGACGAATTGTTCTTTTTCGTGTAATTCGTGGCGAAAAAAATCAATTCAAATTGATGACGGCGCCTTTGACCGTTACTTGCCCGTTCGCTTCCAGGTTCATGTTCATCGTCGCCGTAAATTTCAAGTTGCCGCCAGAGCTAATCTCAATATCGCCGCTGCTGTCCAGGATGATCTTGCGCCCATTATCGTCCAGCGTCACCGTCAAGCCGCCGCTGCTGGTCAAGACCAGCTTTTTGTTGGCGTCGTCCAGGGTGACCGTATGCCCACCGGCGCTCTTGATTTCGACTTTGTTGTCCGCGTTATCAAACGTCGCCAGCGTGTGCCCGCTGCGGGAGCGCCAGACGCGCACCAAAGGCTGATCGCCGCCTGTAGCGCGCTCCGGCGGGACAGCGTGCTGTCCGTTCCACAGGCTGCCCAGCACCATGGGGCGATCAAAATCGCCATGTTCAAAAGCCACCAGCACCTCATCCGCCACGGCAGGCATGACGTACCAGCCGGCTTCGGGGCCCGCGCCAATGCCCATCACCCGCGCCCAGCCGCTTTCGGCGTCGTCCGCCATCCAGGGGAATTTGACCTTGACGCGCCCCCAATCTTGCGGGTCGTCTACGTTGGTGACCACTGCCGTGACCACGCCGGGCCAGGAAATGCCGGCATTCCCCCCACTCAACTGATCCGCCAGCATACCCGTCCGCACGCCGCGCACGCTAAAATGCGTCGTCAGACCTGCCAGCGAGACCACGTGCGTGGCGCTGGTCACCAGGTACGTGCCGCTTAACCGCTGCCCCAACGCCTGCAGCTCCACCAACTGTCCCGCCTTGATATCCGGTCGGCGAAACGCCGTCCCGTCTGCTTCCACAAACGCGCCGCTCAATTCATTCAGCCGGGCTGCCGCCAGCGCGTCCGCTTCCGCCTGGCTGACCACCGGCTGGTTAACAATGACCAGCCGCCCGCGACCAAACTGTCCGGCCCACTCCGCGCCGCTGCGCGATTCCTGGATGCGCGGAGAAAGCTGGCTGTCGGCAGCCTGGGCGCGGCCCACCACCGGCTGCTGCCGCTCCACGTCCCACCCTTTCACAATCACTTCATCCACCTGTTCCGCCAGCGTCATGCGCGGCTGGAACGTCTGCAAATCATCTCCCCAATGCAGCGTCGCTTCTGCGCCACCGTGCGGCGGGCGGCGAAAATAGAGCTTGCCTTCAGTGACAAAACATTCATAGCCGATGCGCCAGGCGCGCTGTTGCAGAAATCCCAGGTCGGACTGGTTGTGTTGGTAAATGTGGTCATAAACGGTTGCCGTGCTGTCCACTTCCGCCGTCAGTCCGGCTGCCTGCGCCATTTCCTGGGCCAGGTCGCTGTCCTTCTTATTCAAAAAGGCGCGGCTTTTCGTTTCTCGAAACAGGCGGTGAGATTTATCGTAGCCGCGTACCACCAGTTCCGCCACCATGCCTTCGCCAAAATCTGGCTCCAGGGCGGTCACCTCTCCCTGCATCAGCAGCGCTTTGCTGCCATCCTCTTTAGCCGCCTCGATCTTAACCTCTTTGGTCAAATCAAAGGGCCCATTATCCAACAACTGCAAGCCGGGATCTGCCAGACGCACGGTAAACATGGCTGGCATATGGGCATGTTGATCCACCACGACTTCCAGCAAATTGCTGAAAACGTCGGCGGGCAGTTCATTGCCGCCCACGGCGATGTAAACACGGCTGGCGAGGGGTTGCGATTCGGGCATGGGGCTAACTCGCCGGAATGTTCAAACGCTGACCAGGACGCAGGCGATGCGGGTTGACAATGCCATTGTGCGCGGCGATGAGACGCCATTTGCCGGCATCGTTATAAACCGCCGCCGCAATCGTATCCAGCCGGTCGCCCGCCGTCACCTGCCAGATGCGTTCCGTCGGGCCCCCGCCCGAAGTGGGATTCTGGCCGGGGTAATCCTCCAGGTCCTTGTGTTGGGTGAAGGTAATGTCTATCTCCGCCCGCACAGGCGTGCCGTTGGGCAGAAATAGCGTGAACTTTTGCGTCATGTTGGTAATGACCGAAACAAAACGAAAAACGCCCCACTCGAAAGCAACTTCCGGCGGCGGCACTTTCTCCGTGCGGCTGCCCTCCTGGCGCGTTTTCGACTCCATCAGCTTCCACAACTGGCGCGTAGTCTGGCTGACGTCCTCCTGCGCTTCGTAGCTGTCAAAGACCAACTTCAGGCGCAGCGTCTGCGCCCCCGCCTTCTTAAACTCCACGCGCGGCACGCTGGAGCGGTTGCGCGACTTTTCTTCATACGTGTTCGTCTTGGCTACGGCATACTCAAACGGGTTAAACATGCAGCTCACCGCCACGCCGCCCCCCTTGCGCTCGCCGCTGTCGTCCACCTCGTAGATTTCGGCTGAAACCAGTTCGCTGTCCATCTCGTCCGCTTTCAAATCCGTTCAGGGGGCTTGCCAATCAATTCCCCTTTCTCATTCAATTCCGCCGTTACATTCGGGCCGAGTTCAACGCTATTTGCCTCTGGCTCATCGGAAATAACCAGATGCAAAATATCTTCTTTTTCAAAATACCCAATGCTCATCACCTTAAAAAATGTCATCGTCTCATTACAATATCAACCTCACCAGGTTTTGGGCCAAAATCACCAAACAAGACAGTCTGCGTCTGCCCTATAACAGGACGAGCTATCTCTTCCAATTTCCAGTCTGGAAAATGGTGTTGAAGTAAATTACGCGTTGTTTCAAGTGTGAATTGTCGTTTATCTGTACGGACATAAATTACCGCATCATCAGCCATAATTTGTACAGCTTGCCTAAACACCGAATCCAACAGTTCTCTATAGGCGGCTTGTGAACTAAACCGACCTCGATGCTTATCCTCTGCTTTGCTCGGCCAACTAGGACCACCTAGCATCCAATAACGCAGCCACTGATCGTAGTGATAGTGAGTAATATCATAATAAGGAGGTGACGTAAGAAGTAAGCGAAACTTCGATAATTCACCTAGCTCAACTTTGGCTATAATTTGCTCCAATTCGATTGTGCTATCGGCCAAACTAGCCACACCTTCCCCGGTTTCTGCTGGTATGCCTTGCCTATATCTCCACTCGATTTTCGCTTGCATAAAGTCAAAAGGAGTCAGATCTGGTGGTTTCATATTGTGTTGCAGCCACCACTGCACAGAATAATCTGGAGCCATTGCTTTTGATTGTCGCATCTGATTTGACAGACCACTACCCTTCTTCGCATGAAGAAAGACCAGAATCAATCCCATCAGAGTTGTGTCTATAGGGTCATTTTTCCAGTCCAAATCACATTTAGCTGCCAATAAAAATGATAATACTTTGGGAGTGTAGCAGTGCGAGAAAAATTTAGGCAATGCTTTGTGTGAACGTGTGCCAAAATATCGGGCGCGATAACAAATTTCTTTCAGACGATGTTCCACTAATTCTTGAGGGGCTGGATG
>JAGVTM010000205.1 GCA_019136785.1 Chloroflexota bacterium
AATGTCCCGCCGGGGTGGTACAGCCGCCAACTTCCTTGCAGTAGCTGTCGCCGTAATCTATCAGTTCGGTCAGGGTGGGATTGGCAGCGTTAATGGCTGCCAGTTCGGCGTAGATTTCGTCGGTAGTGCGGTAGCCTCCATTGAAGGTGTCCAGTTGGGTGACGCTGTTCATGGCTTCGGTGGCTTCCTTGTCTATCGCCAGCCGCCACCCTTCGGCTTGCAGGCGACGATAGATGTCTGCATTCATCCCTACCAGAACATACTTTTCTTGCAGATTGTTGTATTCCCAAAGGTCATAATCAACCAGTTTTTCAATGTCGGCCATGTCATTGTAGTAAACACGGGCCACAATTTCGCCTTCAGCCCGCGGCCCATCGGGCCGGCTCCCCGAATCGGCCAGGGTGGGGTGGCTGCGGCTGAGCAACATGACAGAAAACAGCAGCATGAAAACGCTCAGAACTTTTACTAACCAGAGTTGCCTGTTCATTTTGTCTCCTAACTTGTTTGACAACGTTTTGGTTGGGGCAACCAGCGTCTGCCAACGTCTGGTTGCGGTTATAGGTTGTTGGATGTCTGAACTGGGAGTTGCAGCTTATGCACAGTATAAATGAGTCTACAAAGTGGGTCAACAAGGAGTTCTTGCCGGCAAGAGGAATTTCACTGCGAAGCGGCCATCCGTATCGTCGTGGGAGTCAGCCCCACCTGCGGCGGGGCTGACTCCCATTGCTGCTTTTTTGCCCATGCGGTGCAGCCTGCCCGTCCTCAGGACAACAAAAAAGACCATGCCGGCATTGGCATGGTCTTTTGTACCTGTACGCCCGGAGAGACTCGAACTCCCAACCAACTGGTTCGAAGCCAGCTACTCTGTCCATTGAGCTACGGGCGCATAATCTGGAAAAGAAACGAGCGATGAGGGGCTGCCCATCGCTCAGTTAAGTTGCCTATGGTGAAGGTTAATCTGAGGGCGAGTAGTGGGAATCGAACCCACGATCTTCTGGGCCACAACCAGACGTGTTAACCGCTACACTATACCCGCCATGACAGCGTAAAGATCATATCATGGGTTGCTTTGACAGGCAAATAGGATCGCGCCAGAGGTGTATTTCACTTTGGGGGCAGACCTGGCAGGTTTGGCAAACCTGCCAGGTCTATGAGAGAGTTTGCCCCAGAACTAAAATGCTCCCCGCGCCAGCTCTAGCAATTCTCAATTTGAACGGGCTGGCTGTCCGGGCGTTGGTGGGGCTCTTGATGTAAGTAAAGCCCCCCATCCCCCAATCCCCTTCCCCCAGGGGAAGGGGGCTTTCGCCCTCTATGACCCTACCCCTGGCAACAATTCAGCTGCAGGTGCAACCAGAATAAGAATTGCTGTGTCAGCTCCGGGAAAAGTGGTCAAAGTAGTGAGAAGAAGGCAGCAGAATTCCAGGCTTTTTATGATTTTTCGAAAGGGGTGCGTGGCAGGTTTTATCATCCGAACGCTGTGTTCAATTTCCCTGTGTACCTTGAGCCGGATGTAAATGAGTTCCTTAGCAGGCTGGCAGAGGAACAGGGGATTGATATGCAGAAGTTGGTTAATGAGTGGCTGAGAGCCAACATCAGGGTATTGGAAAGCGTGCAGAAAACCGGCTGAATATAGTGCTGGATACGTGCGCCAGCTTTCTTGCTAAAGCCAGTTAGTCCATTTTACCCCCTCCTGACTCTTGTGCTGGCGGGACGGATTCCTTATACTGTTACAGGAATTCACCCTTAACCTCAGCAGGAGTATCATGAAAACACGCACTTTCCCCATTTTGTTCGCCTTTCTTGCCGTTTTTGTTGTTGTCCTTCTCTTTGCCAATCGCCCCGCTGCCGCCAGTTCACGCCAATCCCTGCCAACCAAACAACTTGCCGGGCCGCCTGACGATATTCTCACAGGAGCCATGCGGCTGCCTGATCCGGCGGATGCCGGCACGCGCTCGCACGCCGCCATGATCCCCATCCACCTGGCGCCGGCGTCCGGCGGCGGCTGGGCATGGCAGTCAGAATGGCCCGTAGACGTGGCTGGTCGTCTGACCCTGGCTTTATTTGCTCCCGACGCGGAGAAGTGGGCGTTAGCTCTGCAAACGCCGGGCGGCGCAGCGCAGCCCCTGGAGGCGCTGGCGGGCAGCGGGCAGCCCGTCAGCCTGGGCATTAACGCCTGGCAGTACCCAGGCACACTGTATACGTTGGAAAACGCCCAGGCTGGCGCGTACCGTCTGCAAATCACCACGGCTGCTACCCCGCAGCCAAACAGCCGCGGCATTCATGGCTACGTAGCCATCTCCAGCGACAGCCCATATCGCCTGTACACGCACCTGAGCAGCTACAATCTGTTAACCGGGCAACAAGTCGGCCTGGTCGCCTACGCTTACCGCGAAAATGGACAAACGGGCCGGCCCACGCCGCTGACCGGGGTCGTGCGCGATGCCGGCATCACCCTCCACCTGCCCAACGGCGACACCCAGACAGTAGCCATGTTTGACGACGGCAAACACGCCGACGGCGCAGCCAATGATGGCGTTTTCGGCGGCGTCTTTACGGCGACGCAAACGGGCGACTATACCGCGCAGGTATTGGTGCATGGCGTGACGCCTGCCGGGCGCGGCTTCCTGCGCAGCAGCGCACACATGTTCCCCATCATTGCCCCGTCGCTGTCCCTGGACGACGTCGCCGCCCAGGCGCAGGTCACAGACGACGACAAACGCTGGCAAATAAACCTGAGCGCCACGCCGCTGGGGCCCCTCAGCCGGGTCAAAGTCTATGCTGAACTGTGGGGCAGCCTGCCAGACGGGCAAATGACGCCTGTGGCCTGGATTGGCGGCATTGTGCAGCCAACGCCCACGGCTGGCGGCGCGCAGCTTGCCTTGGGCCTGGATGGGCGCTGGCTGGCGCGCGCCCAGGCTGCCGCCCCCTTCGAACTGCGGCAGGTGCGCGTGCAGGACGCTAACACGCACATTCCATTGGACATGGTAGAGCGTATGCCTTTGCTGGCGCAGCGACTGCCAGCCGCCGCCATGCAGCCCGCTGGCGAAATCACCGAAGAGATGCTCAGCGGGCCGCGCCCGGCAACTGCCCCACGCAACCCTGCCGGGGGCAGCGTGCTCATGTTGATCCACGGCTACTGCTCCAGCAGCGTCTGGCCCACGGCTAATTTCACCAACTACGCCCTGTTTCAAGATTACAACCAAAACCGCAGCCATGACGAGTTCGCCCAACTAATCAACAACTTTGGGGCGCAGTTTAGCTCCTTCGGGGCTGTGGCCCACAGCCAGGGCGGCGCAGCCTCGCTACACCTCTACACCTATTATTGGAGCGGCTTGAACTATGCCACCGGGCCGCGCCTGATTCAAAGCGTGGGCACACCCTATCAAGGCACGGCGCTGGCCGGCAATCTGGCGCTGTTGGGACAGATATTTGGCGTGGGCTGCGGCACCAATTGGGACCTGACTTATGAAGGGTCGGCGCTGTGGCTGGCAGGTATCCCCACAACGGCAAAAGACGATGTGTACTACCACACGACGTCCGACAAAGACGTGTGGTGGCGGTGGGATTTCTGTAATCCGGTCACCACCATTTTCCTGGAGGACCCCGACGACGGCGTGGTGGAGCAGTGGTCAGGCCAGCTTGCTGGCGGTCACAACTTGGGGCACAAACAGGGATGTTTTCACATTGATTCCTGGGTGATGCGCGATCCGGGGCAGACGACAGATGCCAGCCGCAACAGCAACATGAACGCCTACGACGCCCGCTAGAGACAAGAAACGGTCGCAGATGGCG
>JAGVTM010000319.1 GCA_019136785.1 Chloroflexota bacterium
ATTCTCGTCAAAGGGCACGCGATTGCCCAGGACAAAGCGGGCGGCACGCACGCCAAAGGCGGCTGCCGGCAAACTCCAGCGCGGTAAACTAAAAAGTGGCGGGCGTTTGCCCAACACGTCACAAATAGTAGCCACCGCCTGCGTGTGCGGCAAATTTGCCTGGCCCAGGATGTACCGTTCGCCCGCCCGTCCTTTTTCCGCCGCCGCAATGTGCCCGGCCACCACATCTTGCACAGCCACGTAGTTGGCGCCGCCGGGTAAGTTCACTTTAGCCAGCCCGCGCGCCGCCTCCACAATAATGGAACCGGAAATCTGGTTCACATCACGGGGACCCAGGACAATGCATGGGTTAACGATCATGGCAAATAGGCCGGCATCTACCGCCTGCCGCACCGCCATCTCTGCCAGATGTTTGCTGTGCCCATAGGGCCACACTTTGGGGTTAACGTTGAACAGACTGTCTTCCGTCAACATCTCGCCGGGCACAGGCACGCCTAGCGCCGCCAGTGAACTGGTAAACACCAGTCGCCGCACACCCGCCATCTGTGCCGCCAGCAGCACATTTTGCGTGCCATCCACGTTCACGCGGTAAATCCAGTCCGGCTGCTGCCGCCAATAATCAGCCACAGCCGCCACGTGAAACACCCAATCACAACCAGCCATCGCCTCAGCCAGTTGCGCCGCCGGGTCTAGCACGTCTCCCAGAACCGATTCGTAAGCTAACCCCGCCAGCGCCTGCTGCGATGAAGTCGGGCGATGCAGCACGCGCGGCGCAACCCCACGCGCATTGAGCCCGGCCACCAGATTGGCGCCAACAAAGCCCGTTCCGCCGGTGATGAAAGCCTGTATAGACATCGGGTTATAACAGTTCGATGATGGTGGCTTCGCCCTGCCCCACGCCCACGCACAGGGTAGCCAGACCATACCGCATAGGCGCGCCGGCTGCTTGCCGCCGCTGCATTTCGTACAGCAGCGTGGTCAGGATGCGCGCCCCGGAGCAACCCAATGGGTGGCCCAGGGCAATTGCGCCGCCATTCACGTTGGTGATCTCGGAACGCAGCCCTAGCTCGCGCATCACCGCCAGCGCCTGTACGGCAAAAGCCTCGTTCAACTCAACCAGGTCCATATCCTCCAGGCTTAATCCAGCGCGCTGCAGCGCCTTGCGCGTGGCAGGCACGGGCCCTAACCCCATCGTGCGCGGATCCACACCCGCCGCCGCCGAAGCCACCCAACGGGCTATGGGCGGCAAGCCCAAATCCGCCGCCTTCCTGGCAGACATGAGTACCAGCGCCGCTGCGCCGTCATTCAAGCCGCTGGCATTCCCCGCGGTCACCGTGCCCCCCTGGCGAAAGGCAGGGCGCAACTTTGCCAGGATTTCAGGGCTGGTGTCCAGTGCGTAACCATCCGCCCCCTTCACAATGCGCGGGTGCTCATCCGTATCTATTATGATGGGCGGCCCTTTGCGCTGGGGAATGGGTACAGGCACAATTTCTGCCTGGAATCTGCCTTCATTGATGGCAGCGCAGGCGCGCCGCTGGCTTTCCAGAGCAAAGGCGTCCTGTTCCTCCCGCGAGATCGAACCGCCGCTAATGCCGCCAGCGCAGCTTAATTCGTAGATGTTCTCCGCTGTCTCCCCCATGGCTTCCAACGGGAACAGGGCAGCCATCTTGGGATTGGGATAACGCCAGCCCAAAGTGGTATCCCAGCCGGTCACATTGCCGGCGGGGCCCCAGGCCTGGGCGTTTTTGGGGAACGAGTATGGGGCGCGCGTCATGCTTTCCACGCCGCCAGCGACGTAAACGTCGCCTTCCCCCGCACCAATGGCCCGCGCAGCCTGGTTGACGGCGTTCAAGCCGCTGGCGCAAAGACGGTTGACGGTTACGCCCGCCACGTGATACGGTAGTCCTGCCAGCAGCGCCGCCATGCGCGCCACGTTGCGGTTGTCTTCGCCCGCCTGGTTGGCGCAGCCAAAGAAGACTTCTTCAATTTCATCCGGGTTGACTTGGGCGCGGGCGACCGCTTCTTTGATGACTAACGCCCCTAAATCGTCGGGACGAACTTCAGACAGTGCGCCAGCCAACCGCCCAATCGGCGTGCGCACGGCGCTGACGATAACGACTTCTCTCATAGATTTGCTCCATTCATTTCCACTATCAAACGGCAACTGTCGCCGCCATTGTGAACGTTCATTACGATTCGCCAGCCGCCAGGGCGGCAGCGACATCTATAGCAAAGCCCGGCAGCAGGGCTGATGCGGCGGCACCTGGGGGAAACTCACCATGCACCACGTACCCGCCATCGCTCAGGCTTAATACAGTAATGACGGCTTCGTCTGGATCAATGAGCCAGTATTCGGAAATGCCGGCACGCGCATACTCCTCGCGCTTGATCACCTTGTCCCACTGGCGATCCGCCGCCCCGCCGCTGACTACTTCCATACGGGTTCGCCGCCTTCTAACGGCGGGGTTTTGACAGGAGTTGGCTGCGTCATGATCATTCTCCTACAGCGGCTTCGGCGGCTTGTTTGAGGATGCCGGCATTTACCATCTGCCGCACCGCTTCGATATAGGGGGACAGCGGTACGTCGTGGTCCACAAACGGGACTGCCTGCCGCACCAGGTCGTAAACGGCGGCTGTTCCCCGGCCCAGGCGCGCCTGTCCGCCCAACGCCTGGCGGCGGAAGTCAATGCCCTGCGCCGCCAACAGCAGCTCAACCGCCACAATCGTCTCCGTGTGGTCTAGCACCTGCCCCGCCTGTCGCGCCGCCGTCGCGCCCATGCTCACGTGGTCTTCCACGTTGGCGCTGGTGGGAATCGTGTCGGCGCAGGCCGGATGCGCCAGCACTTTGTTTTCGCTGGCTAAGGCGGCGGCGGTATAGTGCGCCATCATGTAACCACTTTCCAGCCCACCATGCGCCGTGAGAAACATAGGCAGCACATGACCGTTGCTGTCCGCGTCCACCAGGCGGGCGGCGCGTCGTTCGCTGATATTGCCCAATTCTGTCAGAGCCAGCGTCATGTAATCCATGGCAATAGCCACTGGTTCGCCATGAAAGTTGCCGGCGCTGATTACGTCTATTTCGTTGGTAGCCTCATCCACAAAGATAATGGGGTTGTCATTTACCGAATTGAGTTCAATATCAATCACCCAGCGGGCATAGGCAATGGCGTCTCGAATCGCGCCGTGTACCTGCGGCACACAGCGCAGCGTATACGGGTCTTGCACGTGATATGGGTCGTTGCGCCGCACCAGATCGCTGCCATGCAGCAATTTACGCAAAAAGGCAGCGCAATCTATTTGCCGTGGATGGGGGCGTACCGCCTGAACGCGCGCATCAAAAGCGCGATCCGTGCCATGCAGCGCTTCCAGACTGAGACAGGCGGCAGCGTCCGCCGTCAAAGCCAGGTTAATGGCTCGCCGCACCAACAGCGCGCCCAATCCCACCATGAAGGACGTGCCATTGAGCAGCGCCAGCCCTTCTTTAGCCGCCAGGGTCAATGGCTGCAAGCCAGCCTGCGCCAGTGCCGCCCCGCCGGATACCTGCGCCCCCTGGTAAACGGCTTCGCCCTCGCCAATCATCACTAGCGCCAGATGAGCCAGGGGGGCCAGGTCGCCGCTGGCTCCCAGTGACCCCTGGGAGGGAATGCGTGGATGGACGCCGCGGTTGAGCATATCTAGCAGCAGTTGAATCACCTGCGGACGCACGCCCGAAAAACCTTTAGCCAGGGTATTGGCACGCACCAGCAGCATGGCGCGCACGGTCGCCTCATCCAGAAAGGGG
>JAGVTM010000543.1 GCA_019136785.1 Chloroflexota bacterium
TATGGGCAATTTTTGGCGCGTGTGCGCCAAAAATTGCCCGGCGCCAATATTTTTCGGGCGTTTTGTCGGGCCGGTATGCGGCTAAAGACATCGCCACAGTTTACTGAGGCATTAGCGGGCATTGCCCCTGATCTGTTCACAAAGTAAATCTGTGTCATCCTTCGACAAACTCAGAGCCAGCCCTAAACTTGCTGAAGGGACAAGTTCTGCGCAATCTGTGACTATGTTTGCGCCCGTTAATCAGCGCCAGATGCCGGCAGTTTGAATGCTTCCTCCACCGGTTTCAAGGGGCGTTTGAGCCACAGCGGGCGGCGCAGACCATCGGGGCTGACCTGGTCTGCCGGGCGGGTCAGGGCTTTCCAGTCGGCATAAACAGCCATAGACCGCTGCGTATCCACCCACACGTCGCCATGCTTATCTTCGGGCCCGGCGCGGCGCACGTTGACTGCCTTTTGCAGCCAGCAGTGCGCCCCGCTGATGGGGTCGGGATGCACGGCGTGCGTCAGGTTTTGGTGTACGCCTACGTCCTGCCACCAGATGCGGCTGGTGTCCGGGTCAAACGTGGGCCAGGGGCGGGCGCCATGAATGATATTCAGGCTGTGCCCGCCCTGCTCGTCGGCGTCCAGGCGGGCCAGGCTAGACATGCCTGGATTTACCCCCTGGTTCTCTTCCAACCGCCAGCGGCCCAGGTGGTGGCTCATGGCAATGACGCCAGGTTTAATGCCTTCCGTGACCCATACTTTGTCCACAAAGTAGCCAATTTCCGTCTCCACGCGAATCAGGTCGCCCGTTTGCACGCCCAGGCGGGCGGCGTCGGCAGGGTGCATCCAGACCGGATTTTTGTGGCTGATCTCATACAGCCATTTGGCGTTGGCGCTGCGGGTGTGGATCAGCGTGGGCAGGCGGAAGTTGGGCAGCAGCAGCATTTCACCTTTAGTACGGTCAATGTTGTCTGGATGGACATGACTTTTCAGGGGCCAGGGAATGGTGTGCGCTTTTTCGGGCCAACCCCAATCGTACAAGGTACGGCTAAAAAATTCCAGTTTTCGGCTGGGCGTCTCAAAGCCAACTTTTGCTTTGCCATCTATGCAGACGCCGACGACTTTGCCATCTTTGTGGATGCGCTGCTGCTCGTCGAGGGTGAAGGGGGGGGAAGTGCCGGCATTTTCCGCCAGATTAAACCCGGCAATTTCGCGCTCATAAGGCACGTAATTATCTCGCCTGACCTCAAAAGCCCCATATTTGCGCATGTAAGCCAGCGGCGACAGCCCCTCTTGCGCCGCCGCCTCGGGCAAGCCGGGCACGCTGTTCTCAAAAATCCAGCGGTAATAATCATCCACAGTAATAATCTCGCCGGGGCGGTACGGGCTTTCAAACCATTGGCGGATGCCCAGGCTGCCGTCGGGGTCCATGCGCGCCGACAGCTCAATCCACCACTCATTTTCCTCCCATACCTCGCCTGGGTTAGCCTCATACGTGAAGCGCACAGGCTGCCCCATCTTTTCCAGGGCCACGCGCCGCACCGGCTGGCGGAAGGCAATCCATTGCCCGGCGTGCGTCTCCTGGCTCATCAAATCGTGCCGCTCGCCGCTGTGCCCCATCGGCAGCACGTAATCGGCAAACCAGGCCGACTCGTTCCAGGTGGGGGTCAGGGCTACGTGGCACTTGATCCGCTGTTCATCTTGCAGCGCGTGTAGCCACATGAAGCCGTCCGGGTTAATCCACATTGGGTTATAGACGCGGCTGAAGTAAACGTCTATTTCCCCCCGCCCTTCCGCCAGGAAGTGGGGCAGCAAGAAGCTCATTTCATAATGCGCCAGGGGCCATTCCAGCGGCAGCTGTAGTTCATTCCAGGCGTTAAAGGCCGGGGGCGACTTAAACGGTTTAGGCACAAATTTGTTCCAACTGTTAGCCGATGTGCCGCCGCGCACGCCCACGCTGCCCGTGAGGACGTTGAGGAAGAAGAGGGCGCGGGCCACCTGCCAGCCGCCCAGGTTGCCAATGCTGGCGCTGCGCCAGGTGTGCGCCGCCAGCCGTCCATCGCAGTCCGCCACGTAGGCGGCGGCTTCGCGGATGCGCTCAATGGGAACCTGCGCCTCGTCCGCCGCCCGCTCAAAGGTGAATTCCTGGTAAAGCGCCTTCAGCGCCCGGTCAAAAGCGTCATAGTCCGCCAGAGAAGACGGGTTCTGGGTCAGGTCAGCCAGCAAATCGGCGTTGCCCACGTCCAGCAAACCATCGCGGATGGCGCGCAGCGTCTCTTCCCAGTTTACCCAGCGGCGCACGTATTCCCGATTGTACAGGTCGTTCTGGATGAGGTAGTTGGCGATAGCCAGCAGCACGGTGGTTTCGCTGCCGGGCCAGGTGGGCAGCCAGACATCGCTGAGGCTGGCGGTGTTGCTGAGGCGGGGGTCAAAGGTGATCAGTCTGGCGCCAGCCATTTTGCCTTCGATGATGCGCTGGGCGTGCGGGTTAAAGTAGTGACCTGTTTCCAGGTGGCTGGAGATGAGCAAAATGACGCGGGCGTGGGCGTGATCGGGGCTGGGACGGTCAAAGCCGCCCCAGAAGGTGTAGCCGGCGCGGGCGCCAGAGGAGCAGATATTGGTGTGGCTGTTGTGACCGTCTACGCCCCAGGCAGTAATGCAGCGGTTGGTGTAGCCATCTTCACCCGGACGGCCCACGTGGTACATGATGCCGTCGCGCCGCTGCAAACGGCTCTGGCGCATTTTGCCGGCAATTTCCGCCAACGCCTCCTCCCATGTTATCCGCTTCCACCGCCCTTCGCCGCGCGCTCCCACCCGCTTCAGGGGGTAAAGGATGCGTTCGGGATCGTAAACCTGGTTGTGCGTGGCGGGCCCTTTGGCGCAGTTGCGCCCGCGGCTGCCGGGGTGCATGGGGTTGCCCTCAAACTTTTTGATCTCCAGCGTCTCTTTGTCCACGTAAGCCAACAAGCCGCAGGCGCTTTCGCAGTTAAAGCAAACGGTGGGAATGAGCATATAACGGTGGGCTACTTTGCGGGGCCAGGATTTGCCTTCCCACTCCACCCAATCGTCCCAATAGGCGGGCGGCGGGTAGTTGGTGAGGCGACCGTCAGGCTGGCGCACGGGGATCATGTCCACCTGGGCAAAGGTGGGCAGCGCCTGTCCGGCAACGTTGGTGGGCCCGTTGACCGGCGGCGGCAGCGGCTCTGGCTCGCCCAGGGCCAACATGGTCTTCAGTAATTGGGTAACGCTGCGTTTCTGGCTCATCCTTCACCTCCAGGGTTGGTGAAAAGTTTGATTGACACGCTTCACAAAGTCAGGCACAATGTGCTTCATTGGGTTTTGCCGGCAAGAGGCGAAGAGGTCAGATGAAATAGAATTTTAACCACGAATCTTCACGAATTTTCTGACCACTGGTCACTCGCCACTGATCACTGTTTTCGAAGGAGGCAGGTCATGGAACTTAAGCCGATTCAGATAATGGAACAGGGGGTTTTGATCCCTCTTGAATATCTGCACAATGCCCACGAGTTTGAGTTTGAACTGGTTAATGGGCATGTGCTGGTGCGGGCCAAGCAGGAGGAACCTGCTCTCTTGCCTAGCGAGTCCAGCCGTTTCTCATTTGTTGGCATAGCCCACTCACGCAATCCCAACGCTTCTATCGAAGTAGAAGACATCTTGCAGCGGGAACTAGGACTTGATCTTGATCGAGAATCTGCCTTATGACTGCATTGATTGATACAGGCTTTCTATTGGCCGTAATCTCTGCCAATGACCAGGCCCATGAAGCCTGTGCTCTGGCT